>NZ_JBFNFI010000015.1:0-50986 GCF_046035495.1 Helcococcus sp. KG196 | reverse complement strand
TAAATAGTTCGAATTTTTTTAATATATTTGAGTAGAAATAGAACTAAAATACTGGTAAGGAGATAAATGGTTTTAAATTTTGCAAATATTCAGCAGTGAAATTGATGGAAAATAGAACCAAAATACTGGTGAGGAGATAAATAGTTCGAATTTTTTAATATATTTGAGTAGAAATAGAACTAAAAGGCTTAAAAAGCAATTAATGGTTTCATTTTGAGTTTTTATCAAATAAACATAAAAACTTGTTACAATATATAGAGTGAAAGACTTGTTCTGTAATTGGATTTTTTGTATTGATCTTTTATAAATGATATAATATTTTTTGAGGTAAATATGGCAGAAATTACAGTTAGTAAATTAGCTAAATCATTTGGAATTAAGGAAATTTTTTCAGATATAAGTTTTAATTTAAATATTGGTGACAAGGTAGGTATTGTTGGACCTAATGGGGCTGGGAAGACTACTTTGTTTAACATTCTTACTGGAAAAGATAAAGAATTCGAGGGGAATGTTTATTTGAAAAATAATGTGAAAATAGGATACATGCATCAAAATATTAGTTTAAATAGTGAAAAAACTATTTATGAGGAGATGCTTGAAGTTTTTGATTACATTCATGATATTGAAAGAAGACTTAAAGAATTTGAAAAAAAATTAGAAAATCACGATGACTTAGATGAATTAGAGAAAAATACAATTAAATATACAGAGCTTATTGAACAATATTCTGAATTGGGTGGAGCATATTTTGAAAATAAAATTGAAGCTGTGCTTGTAGGGATGGGATTTGGAAGAGAAAGATTTAATGATGATATTGTTAATTTGAGTGGTGGAGAAAAATCAAGATTAGAACTTGCAAAATTATTAATTTCTGATGCTGATATACTATTTTTAGATGAACCTACAAACCATTTGGATATGCAAACTATTGAATTTGTAGAGAGCATAATTAAAGAAACTAAAAAATTAGTTGTGTTCATATCTCATGATAGATATTTTCTTGATAAAGTTGCAAATAGAATATTCTTACTTGAAAATGGAAAGTTAAATACATATAACACTAATTATACAAATTTTATTGAAAGAAGAAAAAAGGAAATTGAGGTTGCACAAAGGGCTTATGAAAATCAACAAAAAGAGGTTGAAAGACAAGAGGAGATAATTGAAAGATTTGCTAATCTTGGGGGTTCTATGAGAAAACGAGGTATTTCTCAGTCAAGATCTAGACAAAAATTGTTGGATAAAATGAAATTAATGGATAGGCCGGAAGTTTTTGATGAAAAGATGAGGTTAAAATTTACACCGGCAAGAGTAAGTGGGCAGGATGTGTTGAGTTTCTCAAATGTTTCAAAGTCGTTTGATGAAAAAATTCTTTATCAAGATATTTCATTTAATATTTATAGAGGTCAAAAAGTTGGGCTAATTGGAGGGAATGGCACCGGTAAGACAACTTTATTTAAGATGATACTTCATAAGTTGAAGCCGGATACAGGTGAGGTTAGATTGGGGGAAAGCGTATTTCCTGAGTACTTTGATCAAGAACAAAAAAATTTGGATTTAGATAAAACTATTATTGATGAAGTATGGGATAAATATCCTAGTTTAACGCATTATGATTTGAGATCATATTTAGCACGTTTTATGTTTATTGGAGATGATATTTTCAAGATTATTGGAGATTTAAGTGGTGGTGAAAGATCCAGAATTACTTTATTAGAACTTATGTTATCTGATTCTAATTTTTTGCTTATGGATGAGCCTACAAACCACCTTGATATTGATTCAAAAGAGGTTTTAGAAGATGCTTTAAATGATTATGAAGCGACAGCCTTTATGATTAGTCATGATAGATATTTTTTAAATAAGGTTTGTGATATTATTTTTGAAATTAAAGATGGAAAATTAAATATCTATGATGGAAATTATGATTATTACTTATCCAAGCAAGAACTTGATGTTGATTTTGAACCGAATGAAACTGTAAATAAAACACAGAGAAAAAAAGAGATGCGACGTGAAAAAGATTTTAATAAAAAGATTAAGCAAATCAAAATCGCTATAAAAAAATTAGAAAAAAGAATAGAAGAAATTGATAAAAATATAGAAGAAATTAACATTGAATTTACTAAAAAAGAGGTGTATGAAAACTTTGAAAAAATAAGTAAATTAAATGAAAAATTAAAAATGCTTAATGAAGAAAAATTAAAAATTGATGAAGATTGGTTTAAATTAAATCAACAACTAGAAGAAATGGAAAATTAATATGAGCAATAAAAAAGTAATTAAATTATTTATTATTTCAATATTTATAATTTTGATAACATCTTGTAAGAAAAATGGGGAAAATAATACAAACATTTCATTGGTATTATTAAATGAAAATATCGAAAATGAAGGAAGGGCAAAGCAAATTTACGATTCTATTAAAAATAATAAAAAAGACTCTAATTTTAATTATTATATTGAAAATAGTAATCAAGGTTTTAGTAATAGATTGAAAAATATTCTAAGTAATAAAAAGAATAATTTAATAGTGGTGGATAGTTTTTTAGTTAATAATGAATTAGAATTTGTTGCAGAGTCAAATCAAAATTCAAAATTTATAGCTCTAGATACTGTTATAGACCCTGTCAAAAAAAATATTAATTCAATAGCATTTAAAACAGAAGAATCTTCATATTTAGCGGGATATTTAGCAGGATTAGTTACAAAAACAAATAAAATAGGCTATGTTGGTCCAACAAAGGGACTGATAAACGATCCATATGAATATGGATTTAAGGCCGGAATATTACAAGCTTCAAAGGAGTTAAATAAGGCTATAGATTTTTATGTACAGAATATTGAAGATTTTAATAATGAAAAATTAGGTAGAGATATAGCTAATAAAATGTATGAAGACGGTGTTGATATAATCTATCAAACTGTTTGGAATACGGGATTAGGGATTATTGATAGTGCAAGTAAACATGGTAAGTACTATATCGGTTTTGACCAAGATCAATCAAGTATTGCACCTAATTATCATTTAATTTCAACATTAAAAAGATATGATAATGTAATCAAAACAGAATTAGAAACTTACTTAAAAACAAAGAAAATTGATGGTATAAAAAAAGTGTTAGGCCTTAAAGAAAATGCTGTAGGGGTTTCAGAATATAAGCAAAATGATTTTTATGATAAAAAAACTTATGATAAGATGTTTTCTTTGATTGAAAAAATTAAAAAAGGAGAAATAAAAGTTCCATTTGATTTTGGAAGCTATAATAAATATTAATTTATGAACGCATTTTCATATTTGGAATATAAAAAGTGAATATTTGTGAATACTTTTTCAAAAAGTACTAGCAAAATATTTTAAATGTGGTACAATAAATTTATACAATAAAGTATAAATATTATGGAGGAGAAAATGAAAAAATTATTATCAGTTTTGTTAGCATTCGTGCTTGTATTTTCATTAGTTGCTTGTGGACAAAAGAAGCAAAATGAAACAAAGAAGGAAACTAAAAAAGAAGAAAAGAAAGTGACTACTAAGATAGATCCTAAGAAATCTGATAAAGATTTTAAAGGTAAATTAGCAGGGATGGTTACAGACACAGGTGGAGTTGATGATGAATCATTTAACCAATCAGCATGGAAAGGTTTACAAAAGTTAAAAAAAGATACCGGAGCAGAAGTAACATATATTCAATCCGATCAAGATTCTGATTATTTACCAAATTTAAATCGATTAGTAGATAAAAATGTTGATGTAGCATGGGGAATTGGGTTTTTATTAGCTAATCAGGTAGAAATGGCTGCACAACAATCCCCTGATAAAAATTTTGCAATAATTGATTTTGCATATGAAAAAACTCAACCAAATTTAACAGGTGTAGTGTTTAAAGCACAAGAACCTTCATATTTAGTAGGTTATATCGCTGCTAATACAACCAAGACAAATAAAGTAGGATTTGTTGGAGGTAAAAAGGGTGTTATTATTGACCAATTCGATTATGGGTTCAGAGCAGGTGTAAAAGATGCTGCTAAAGAGTTAGGAAAAGAAATTGAAGTAGTTGTACAATATGCTGATAGTTTCAGTGATGAAGCAAAAGGTAAATCAATAGCAACAAAGATGTTTAATGGTGGAGCTGATGTTGTGTTCCACGCAGCAGGGGGTGCAGGTAAAGGTGTTATAGAAGCAGCTAAAGAAGTTAATAAGTTTGCAATTGGGGTAGACCAAGATCAATCAAGATTAGCTCCAAAAAATGTTTTGACTTCAGCATTAAAGAGAGTAGATGTTGCAATATATGACGTAACAAATAAAATTTTATCAGGTGAAAAGATTGGTGGGAAAACTCTAGTCTATTCTTCAAAAGAAGCAGCAGTAGGTATTCCGGATCACACAGATAAATCATTGTATCCAAAAGAATTACATGAAAAAGCTATGCAAAAGCAAAAAGAAATAATGGATGGAAAGATAGTACCTCCATTTAATGAAGAAACATGGAAAAAATATAAAGCGAACTAATTTGAAGGGGTATGACATACCCCTTTTTTTATAACAAAGGAGTAAAAATGTCTGAAAATAAATATGCAGTACAAATGAATGGTATTGTTAAAAGATTTGGTGCATTTACTGCTCTTGATAACGTAAATTTAAATGTGAAAAAGGGGACTATTCACGCAATTTTAGGTGAAAACGGAGCTGGTAAATCTACATTGATGAACGTTCTTTATGGCTTATATCAAGCTGAAGAAGGAGAAATTAAGATTAATGGTGAAGTAAAAAATATAAAAGATCCAGGGGTTGCTATAAAAAACGGTATAGGAATGGTTCATCAACATTTTATGTTGGTACATAATTTTACAGTTGTTCAAAATATTTTATTAGGAAAGGAAATTACAAAAGGAGGAATTTTCTTAGACTATAAAAAAAGCAGACAAAAAGTTCAAGAGTTAGTAGATAAATATAGCTTAAATGTTGATTTAGATGCAAAAATAGAAAATATTTCTGTAGGGATGCAACAAAGAGTTGAAATTTTAAAGGCTTTGTATAGACAAGCGGATATACTTATATTAGATGAACCGACAGCGGTTTTGACACCGCAAGAAATTATTGAACTAATACAAATTATGAATAATTTAACTAAAGATGGTAAAACCATAATAATCATTACTCATAAATTAGATGAAATAAAAAAATCTGCAAGTGAATGTACGATAATTAGACGTGGTAAATATATTGATATGGTTAATGTTTCGGAAGTAAGTACAAATGAGTTAGCCACAAAGATGGTTGGGCATGCTGTTAAATTAAAAGTTGATAAAGAAAAAGCAAATCCTAAGGATGTGATTTTTGAAATTAATAATTTAGTAGTTGAAGATGATAGGAAAATTTCTACTGTAAACGGCTTAAATCTTAAAATCAGAAAAGGTGAAATTTATGGAATTGCAGGTATTGACGGTAATGGTCAAAAAGAATTAGTCGAAGCGATAACTAATTTAACTAGAGTTAAATCAGGAAATATCTTAATTAATGGTGTACAAATTCAAAATACAAGCCCTAAAAATACTATTGAAAATAAGATTTCGACAATTCACGAGGATAGACTAAAAAGAGGATTGGTTCCGAATTTTACAGTCGCAGAAAATTCTGTAATAGAAAATTATGCACAAAGACCATTTTCAAATAATGGGATTTTGAACTTTACAGAAATAAATAAATTTGCAGATGAACTTATAACTGCTTATGATGTTAGACCTGCCGATGGTAAGGGATTAAAAGCAAGATCACTTTCAGGTGGGAATCAACAAAAATTAATTATTGCCAGAGAAATTTCATCAAATCCGGATTTGTTAATAGCTGTTCAGCCTACAAGGGGGCTTGATGTAGGAGCGATAGAATATGTTCATAAAGCTTTAATTTCCCAAAGAGATGAAGGAAAAGCTATTTTATTGATTTCTTTTGAATTAGATGAAGTTATGAATGTATCAGATAAAATAGGTGTAATATACAAAGGGAAAATTCAAGAAGAATTTTTACAAGGAGAAAAAACGGAAAAAGAAATAGGATTACTAATGGCTGGAGGTAAAAATGAAAGAAAATAAATTAAATAAACTTTTTACTAATCAGTTGTTTACAACACTTTTAGCTATATTTTTGGGATTGATATTAGGTGCTGTTTTATTGTTAATAACAAAAATAAATCCTATCGAAGCCTATAAACAAATGATAGTAGGTGTATTTGGTAGTCAAAGAAATATATTTGAAGTAATTATAAAAGCTACACCCATAATATTAACAGGAGCGTCTGTTGCGTTTGCATTTAAGACAGGATTATTTAATATAGGTGCAGAAGGACAATATATTTTTGGGTATGTATTAGCCGGAGTTGTAGGGATTTTGTTAAATTTACCTTGGTTTTTACAAATACCTTTACTTATAATAGTCGGTATGTTGGCAGGAATTATTTTTGGTGGTATATCGGGCTTTTTAAAAGCAAAATTTGGAGTTCATGAAGTTATTTCAGGGATAATGTTAAATTGGATAGCACTTCATTTTCATAATTATGTTGCATTGTCATCACCTTTGTTTATTCAAAACACATCAGGCACGGGACCTATAAATTTATCCGGACAGATAAAATTATTTGCTGCGGAAAAAGCAGCTGGAGATTATCAAAGTATATTAAATGTCCCTGTTATCGGAAAAATTTTAAGTAGAAGTGATATAAACTACGGAATTATAATTGCAGTTATAGCGGCTATTGTTTTGCATTATATTATTAAAAAATCTACATTGGGATATCAATTAAGGGCTGTAGGGTTTAACAAACACGCAGCAGAATTTGCAGGAATTAATGTAAATAAAAATATAATTATATCTATGGCAATATCCGGTGCTATTGCCGGTTTAGCAGGTGCTGTAAATATCATGGCTCTTTCACCACATAAAATTACAAGTTTAGCTGCTTTTGAAAATTATGGGTTTGATGGATTATCTGTTGCATTAATAGCAGGATCTAATATTTTGGGGACAATTTTAGCTGCGATTTTATACTCGGTATTAAAAATTGGTGGAAATATTATTCAATTGCAGTATAATGCACCAACAGAAATTATTTCAATTTTAATTGGTGGTATTATATTCTTTATTGCATTGGCAAATATTTTACCTTACTTAGCAGATAAAATAGCAAGTAGGAAATTAAAGAAAAAATATAATAAATCAGATAGCTAGGAGGAGAAAAAATGAATAGTATATTTACAATATTTATAATAACATTGATGTACTCAACTCCACTAGTTTTTGGAGCAATGGGCGGAGTAATATCTGAGAAATCAGGAGTAGTAAATATTGGTATAGAAGGAATGATGGCAATAGGAGGGTTTACAGGTGCGGCTGTTTCATATTATACAGCAAGTCCATGGATTGGATTTATAGCAGCGGGATTTGCAGGAGCTGTGTTTGGATTAATTCACGCAGTAGCATCAGTTTCATTTAGAGCAGATCAAACAGTTTCAGGTATAGCTATTAATATGATAGGTACGGGAATGGCATTTTTTATTTCTAAAGTATTATTTGATTCTGCAAATACTCCAACTATGATGCATAAATTGCCAAAGGTTTTTGGGATAGAAGCAACTTCGATCGTTGCATTTGCAATAGTAATCTTACTGTGGATATTCCTATATAGAACAAAATGGGGATTAAGATTGTTGTCAGTAGGAGAGCATCCGGCAGCGGCAGATACATTAGGAATAAATGTATATAGAGTAAGATATTTAGCGGTTATAATGTCTGGATTCTTTTCAGGATTAGGTGGAGGAACGGTAACCTTATCGTTACTTTCAAATTTCAATACAACATCTATAGCTGGACAAGGATTTATAGCACTGGCAGCTGTAATTTTTGGTAAATGGACACCACATGGAGCTTATGGTGCAGCTTTGATATTTGGACTTGCTCAAGCAATTTCAGTATATTTAGGTGGCTCAACATTTATACCATCAGAATTTGTAGCAATGATACCATTTGTAATGACATTGGTAATATTAGTATTTGTAGGTAAATCTGAAGCTCCAAAAGCTGATGGTGTACCATATATAAAGGGAGTTAGATAATGGATATTAAAAATATTTTAAGTAAAGCAGATCACACACAATTAGGACAAGCAGCAACATGGGAAGATATTAAAAAATTAATAGATGAAGCTATAGAATATAAAACAGCTTCTGTATGTATTCCGGCATCATATATAAAAAAAGCTAAGGAATATTCAGAAGGAAAAATGGTGTTATGTACAGTCATAGGCTTTCCAAATGGATATTCAACAACAGCAACAAAAGTTTTTGAAACAAAAGATGCTATTGAAAATGGTGCAACAGAAATTGATATGGTAATAAATATTGCTGAATTAAAAAATAAAAATTATGAATTTGTATTAAATGAAATAAAAGAAATTAAATCAGTTTGTGGAGATTATATCTTAAAAGTTATTATAGAAACAGCTTTATTGACAGAAGAAGAAAAAATTAAAATGTGTGAAATAGTTTCTGAGTCGGGAGCTGATTTTATTAAAACATCAACAGGATTTTCAACAGGAGGAGCTACATTTGAGGATATTGCATTATTCAAAAAACATGTTGCATCTCATGTTAAGATTAAAGCAGCAGGTGGAATTTCATCATTAGATGATGCACAAAAATTCATAGAATTAGGTGCTGATAGACTTGGAACAAGTAGATTGGTAAAATTAGCTAGAAATGAAGAGGCACAAGGTTATTAATGATAAAAGAAGATATTAGACTTGCTCTGGACAATTTAAAGTTTTCCAGAGCTATTTATTCAAATTTTAAGGTTTCATCAGTTTTAACTGCTAAAAATGGAAAAAAGTATACGGGTGTAAATATTGAATCTGCCTCATATACACCGACGATATGTGCTGAAAGAACAGCCTTTTTTAAGGCAGTTTCAGAAGGCGTGTTAGAATTTGAGAGTATAGTTATAGTTGGTGGAAAAAATGGAAAAGTAACTAACTTAACTCCTCCATGTGGAGTATGTAGACAAGTAATGATGGATTATTGTGATCCTAAAACTTTTAAGATAATTATTGCAATTGATGAAGATAATTATCAAGAATATACTTTAGAACAACTACTGCCATTAGGATTTGGAGCTAAGAATTTGGAAGGATAAATTTATGAGAATGATAGATCTGATTGAAAAGAAAAAACATGGTCAAGAATTAACTAAAGAAGAAATTAAGTTTTTCTTAGATGGATTCGTAAAGGGAGAAATTCCTGATTATCAGGTATCAGCAATGCTGATGGCAATATATTTCAATGGAATGACAGATAATGAGATGTTAGAATTTACTCTTGGAGTTAGAGATAGTGGGGATGTTGTAGATCTTTCTTCAATTAAGGGAATCAAAGTAGATAAACATTCAACAGGTGGTGTAGGTGATAAGACAACATTAGTTATTGCTCCTATAGTTGCATCATTTGGAGCAAAAATGGCTAAAATGTCCGGTAGAGGATTAGGACATACAGGTGGTACTGTAGATAAAATGGAATCTATACCGGGTATGAATACATCCTTAGAAACACAAAAATTTATTGATATAGTTAATGAAATAGGAGTTTCTGTAATTGGGCAAACCGGTAATTTGGCTCCGGCAGATAAAAAACTTTATGCATTAAGAGACGTTACATCAACAGTTGATAGTATACCGCTTATTGCTGCATCAATAATGTCTAAGAAATTAGCAGCGGGAAATGATGCTATAGTATTAGATGTTAAAACAGGTTCAGGTGCATTTATGAAAACATTAGACTCTGCAATAGAGCTTGCAAGCAAAATGGTTTCAATAGGTGAAAATGCAGGAAAGAGAACTATTGGTTTAATTACAGAAATGGATATTCCTTTAGGCTATAATATTGGAAATTCATTAGAAGTTATTGAAGCTGCACAAACTTTACAAGGTCATGGCCCAGAAGATTTAACAAATGTGTGTATCGAGCTTGCCTCAAATTTATTATATATGGCGGAATTAGATACTCTAGAAAATTGTAGGGAAAAAGTTAGAAAAGTTATCCGTGATGGAACAGCATTCAACAAATTTGTAGATTTTGTAAAGGCTCAAGGTGGAGATGCTTCATATGTCGAAAACTTAGATAAATTTGAAAAGGCAAAAATTTCTTATGAAGTAAAATGTAAAACTTCAGGATATGTTTATGAAATGGATACAGAAAAAATAGGTATAGCATCTGTAATTTTAGGTGCCGGCAGAAAAACTAAGGAAGATGTAATAGACTTTGCTTCAGGAATTAAACTTGCTAAAAAAACAGGAGATGAAGTAAAGCAAGGGGATACATTAGCAATTCTTTATACAAATGATGAATCATCTGTAAAAGATGCTGAAACATTAGTTTTAGAAGGATATACTTTAAGTGATAATAAACCGGAATTAAAACCATTAATACTTGCAAGAGTAAGTAAAGATGGCATTGAAAGATATTAAAATTTACTCTAAATTTTATTTTGTTAAATTCATGTATTTTAACAAAAAATTATAGTTACAGGTAAAAATTTTTTATATTTTCATGTATTATAATTAATTTAAAATATTACAGGTAAAAAAATCAATTAAAATTTATAATTTTATTATTTTTTATCTGTAATATTTATTTGTATAAAAAATGCATGAATTTTTCAAAAATGTTTTACCTGTAATATTTTTGTAGTAAAATAGAATTAATGTAAATAAGGAGAAATTTATGCCAAGTAATTTTTTTGAAGAGTTAAATAAAAAAATTCCTAAAAATGTAAAAAAAGCATTTGTATATACCATAATATTTGGAATATTATGTCATTTTTATGCTTTAACAAATAAGTTAATAAATCATGATGATATAGATCAATTAGTTCATAATATGGATTTTAGTACGTCTGGAAGATGGTTTTTACGTTATGCTGCCTCGATTAGTTCTAATTTTAGTATGCCTTGGGTTAATGGAGGACTTATAATATTATATACATCAATATCAAGTGCGTTGATATCACATTTATTTAAGATAAAAAAAGATTTACATTTAATTTTTTTGTCTGCGATTATGATTTGTTTTCCAACAAATGCAGCTCTTTTTCCATATATGAATAGTGCTGATGCTTATGCTCTAGGAGAGTTATTTATAATTATAGGGGCATATTTAATGATTAAATACGAATATGGATTTATTGGAACAATAATATTAACAGTATTATCATTAGCGACTTATCAAACATATTTAGGTTTAGCAGCTTCAATAGTCATAATTTATTATATATTTGAATTGATAAATAAAAATGTAGATTACAATTTAGTCCTAAAAAAGTTATTTATATCATTTGCATCGTATATAGCGTCACTATCGTTATATTTAATAAGCGTAAAATATATTTTTAATATTAAACTTTCGGATTATCAAGGGATAGATAAGATGGGAGCATTAAATATTAAAGATTTACCGATTTCGATATTAAGTACTTTCTATGAATTTTTTAAATTTTTCTTTAAAGATAGTTATGATCAATTTGGTTTTTATACAATTGTAAATGTAGTGATATTTTTAGGAATGTTGTTTTTATTATTTAATTTGATTAAGAAATTGGAAATTAGGAATAAATTATTAATATTTTTTTTAATTTTAGTGCTTCCAATTTCAGTAAATAGTATATTTATTTTAGCACCAAATTCAGCAATAGGCTTAAGGATGTTACAAGGATATATATCCATATATATATTATTTGTAATGATATTTGAAAGTTATTCTAAATTAAAGGTAAAAAAAAAATTAAACTTAATTAAAATTACATTATTTGCTTCGGCATTAGCATTTATACTGACAATTGGAAATTTTATGATAGTAAGCAATAAGGTATATATGACTTTGGACGTTGACGGCAAGAATCTTGCATCATATACAACGAGAGTGTTATCAAGAATTGAAGAACAGCCTTTTTATGGAAAAAATAAGCCGGTTTACTTTATAGGAAATCCAAATATTACTAATGAATTTACAAGTAAATATACTACTAAGGATGTATTGAAATCAACACTTTTAGATGAAAAAATAACTATGCACTATTTCTGGTATTTATATCCTGAAAGATATGCTGGATTTACAAATCCTGTAAAAGAAATTTGGAATAAAGACTTAGTGAAAATAGAAGATGAAAAATTAAAAGATATAATTTATAATATTCCAATCTACCCTAAAAAAGGATCTATTACAGAGTATAATGGAAGTATTTATATAAAGTTTAAGGAGTATACAAGACAATAAAAATATATTGTAAATCAATAAGTGCTTTGATATAATTCAGTAAAGGAGAGTTGTTATGGATATACAAGGTAAAACATTTATAGATTATAAGATGAAAAAAAGTTTGCTTAATATTAAGTATTTGGCATATTTGTTTATAATTTTAGTATTATTTTCGGGAGTTGGTATATCAACTTATTTTGGTTATAACAGTATTTTAAGAGATAAGAGTAATCAAAGTATGATAATTATATGGTTGGCAATTATATATTTTGTTTCATTTATGGTTATTATAGGCATAAAAGACGTGCTTAAAATGTTGGATAACTTACAAAAAGGTAATGTATTTACTCATGAAAATGCTAAAATTATAAGAATTATTGATAAAAAAATATTATTTACATTGTTATTTTCAGTAATTGTAAATATTGTAATGACATTAGCTGAGATGCATAATTTTCAATTTTTAATTATTTGGATACTATTTATATTTTTCCTATTAGCAGGGCATATTTTAGTTAATCCTTTGGCTTTGTTAGTAGAAAAAAGTGCGGATTTACAGCTGGAAATGGACTTAACAATATGATAATGATAAATATTGATGTAATGTTGGCAAAAAGAAAAATGTCCGTAACAGAGCTTTCAGAAAAAGTAGGTATTACAATTTCAAATATTTCAATTCTAAAGAATAATAAAGCTAAAGCTATAAGATTTGAAACATTAAATGCTATTTGTGAAGCATTAAAATGTCAACCGGGAGATATCATGGAGTACATACCTGATGAGGATTAGCAAAGAAATTTTAATTAAAATATATCAAAAGTATAAAGAAATTATTCTTTATATTTTTTTTGGAGGAATTACTACTTTTATAAATATTGTTTCTTATTATTTATTTTATAATATATTAAATGTATCAAATGTAATAAGCAATATAATAGCTTGGTTTTTATCAGTTATATTTGCATTTGTAACTAATAAAATATGGGTGTTTAATAGTAAATCTTGGGAAATAAAAATAACTATCAAAGAGCTAGTATCTTTTATTTCAGTAAGATTACTTACAGGAGTTTTTGATACTGTAGTTATGTATTTAGGTGTAGATGTATTTAAATTTAATAGTTTGATAATGAAAATAGTTTCTAATTTAATTGTTTTGATTTCAAATTATATAGGATCTAAGTTGTTTATTTTCAAGAAAAAATAAGATGCTTTTGCAATAAAATATATAAAAAGAGCAGTTACAGATAATGTTTATAGTTATTTGCAACTGCTTTTATAGTATTAAATCAAAGATAATTATTTTGTTAAAGCACACTTTCCAGACTAATTTACTTAATATTTACAAATCTACTCTTTTTTAGTGCTAATTTTTATCGCATTTTTGATAATTTCAAATTTGTGGGTATTTTTTATTTTTATTTTTTTACAATATTTTTAATAATATAATGAGGTCTTTTTTTCACCTCCATATATGTTTTAGCAAGATATTCTCCAAGTATCCCTATACATATAAGTTGTATTCCTGATAATAGTAATATTAAACTAACTATTGTTGCATAACCTTCTACTTTTATACCTATAAATAATTTTTGAATAATTGTCCAAAACATATAAATTAGAGAGATAAAAGACGTTATCATTCCTAAGAAAGTGGCAAATTTTAGAGGTGCTGTACTATATCCTACAAATCCTTCAATTGCATATTTTATTAAACTTCTAAAAGACCATGTAGTCTCTCCGAATTTTCTTTTCTCAACGTCATATGGAATAAAATGAGTGTTAAATCCAACCCATGAAAATAGACCTTTTGAAAATCTATGATATTCATCTAATTCCATAATTGACTTGGCTACATTTTTTCTAAATGTTCTAAAATCTGAAGCATTTTTTTCAAATTTTGTGTCACTTATTTTATTAATTAATGAATAAAATAAACTTTTAAATCCTGTTAGGACTTTACTTTCTTTTCTCTTTTTTTGATAAGCTGCAACTAAATCCAAATCTTCATTATTTTCCAATAATTCTATCATTTCATTAACGTATTTGGGATGTTGTTGTAAATCAGCGTCAATTAGAGAAATATAATCACCAGTTGAATTTTTTAATCCGGCTAAAATAGCTGATTCTTTTCCAAAATTTCTAGAAAAATTTATAGCTATAATTTCATCGTTAGAATAATCAATTAATGATTTTATTTTCTCAAAAGTTTTATCTCTGCTTCCGTCATTTATATATATAAATTCATATTTAAAAGAAGGATTAAGAGTATTTTTGCATAATTCATAAAAGGGAAAAATATTTTTTTCTTCATTAAAACAAGGAATTATTAAAGAAATTTTTTTCATGCGACCTCCTAATCTAGGTTTTTAAATTTAATATAAATTGTACCATTAATCATTTGAATAGAATTTTTGTCAGGATAATTGGGTAAAGCATTTATCATATCTTTAAGATGTTTATTTTCTTCATTTATTTCATCATAATCCTTTATTGGATTTTGGAAACCTAAAAATCTTACAGGATAATAAATAAATGAATAAAGTCTAGTTAAGTGATTTGCGATTATAAATGGTTCAATATCTTTAGTATCAATTTTTTCTGTGAACCATGTTCTTGAGTCCGGATTACCCCAAAACACTATTTGAGTTTTTTCTGTATAACCCTCAACAGATTCTATTCTTGAAATTATCCTATTTCCATAAGCATTTGAATTTTCGTTTGTAAGTCCTACCTTAAAATAAGCTTTATTTGTCACATATATATTGTTATAAACTGATAAGAATGATGTTAATGTCAATATTGCAATAGTATAATAAAGTAATTTTGGTATTTTATTAGAAATTTCAAATTTGTCACCAATCTTTAATACATAATCAATTAACACCAAAGGAAATATAAATACGACTGTGTATCCGTAGAGCATTCTTAACATTACGCCTGCTTGCCAAGACATGATGTAAATTATATTTATTGCAATAGGAAATACTAAAATTAAAAATACTAGTAAAAAAAGTTTTTCTTTGCACATTTTTGATTTTTTTACAATATAAATTAATAAATAAATTGTTAGTATAAATGCAAATATAAATAAATATGGCATAAATATAAAATGATAATTAAATTCTTTACCTATAAAGAAATTGAACATACCTTTGTAGGCACTAAATATAATTGTATGAATTTTATTAAGTGGGAGTGAGCCCATTGTATCAAGCCCTTTGTAGTCCACAAGTAAATGTCCAAAGATTCCTCTTGAAATAATTAAATATATAGCCAATGCAACGGTAAAACTAATAGCTGTTTTACAAAGCAAAATTATCATTTTTTTGAAATTATTATTTTCTTTAAATAATTCTACGATTACATATAAAACTATAAGACCTCCTGCATATCCAAGGTAAGTTTGGTAAATTCCAAGTGATAATGTCAATAAAATACTTGAAAATATAAATCCATTTTTATATTTTATAATAAAAAACGCTGCTAATCCCGCAAGCATTGCACCAAATTGATAAGCATCTTGACTATTCATAAAAGGCATTAATGAGCCAAGAGTAGGAAATGTTACTAATATGCCTGAAATCAATATTGTATTAATTTTGGATTTAATTTCAAACATTGATATTACAAGACATGACATAACAGCAGTATATACAATAGTTAAAAATCCATTTAACCAGGGTATACTAAATTCGCTGCTTATTGCTGCCGGAAATTGTAAAAACCATCGACCGGATGTTGTTCTGTCCATATTATCTACTAATTGAACTATATCATCTAAATTTACCCATTTATTTGTCATCATATATATATGACATATTAGTCCAATTATTATAGTAGAAATAAATGCTATTTTTATATTTTTTGACAATCCTTCATACCAATTTTTTAATTTTTGATGTATAAACATGATAACTCCTTATTTATAAATATAATTATATAGAATTTTACTTTAATTTGCTATTGTTTATTATTTTTTATTGTAATTATTAGTAGATTTGGGTATAATATAATTAAAGTCAAAGATAGTCAAACAATTCTAAGATTTATAATAAAAGAAAAGTTAAAGAGATGAAGGAGAAAATATGAAGTACAGAGATTACTATGAAATTTTGGGAGTGTCAAAAAGTGCTACACCTCAAGAGATAAAAAAAGCATATAGAAAATTAGCAAAAAAGTACCATCCAGATTTAAATGGAGGGAGTGAAGAAGCTGCAGAAAAATTAAAAGAAGTAAATGAAGCATATGATGTGCTTTCAGATGAAAGTAAAAAACAAAAATATGATCAATTTGGATCAGCATATCATGATGGAATGAATTTTGATCCATCACAATATGGATACACATATACAAGTGGAACAGGTGGATTCTCAGATTTTTTTGAAACGTTATTTGGAAATGGAGGTTTTTCAGGAGCGAAAAATTTCAGAGGAGGATTTTCATCATCTGATATATTTGGTGGTTTTGGAGGAAGTAGTAGGAAACAAAGGAACCGATATGATTTAGAACAGTTCATTAGCCTTGAAGATGCATATAAAGGTGGAAATAGAGAAGTTTATGTATCATTACAAGGACAAAATAGAAAAATAGAGATAAAATGGCCGGCAGGTATAACCGGTGGTAAAAAAATTAAAGTTAAAGGAGACAGATTTGGAATAGATGGAGATATTTATGTAAAAATAAATATTGAATCGAAAGATGAATTAGAAGGTATAGATATTATAAAAGATGTTGAAGTTTACCCTTGGGAAGCGTACTTTGGCACAAAGAAGACAATTGAAACATTGGAAGGTAAAATTAAAGTTAATATTCCAAAAAATATTCAAACTGACAAAAAAATAAAAATAGCAAAAAAAGGATTTAAGGACATGAAATCAAATATAGGAGATTTATATTTGAGAATAAAAATAGTAAATCCAATAAATTTAGATAAAGAAAAGGAAGAAATATATAGACAATTAATGGAGGGATAATATGGATATGAACAAATTTTCAAAAAAGACATTAGAATACATTGAAAAATCACAAAATATAGCAATTAAAAATTCAAATCCGGAAGTTAATGAAAAACATTTAGTTTTATCAATGTTTCTTGATTCGGATAGCTTAATCTATAGATTAGTAAATTTAATTACGGAAAAAAGCGATAAGATACGAAATGAATTAAAAGATTTAGTAGATAAAATGCCACAACAATCAGGTGGAAATTTAAGTGCTAATACTGTGTATCAAAGGGTATTATTAAAAGCTGAAGATGAAGCGGATGAAATACAAGATAGTTATATAGGAGTAGAGCATATATTTTTAGCATTGTTAAAAGAAAAAAATAATGAGGTAGTAGATTTATTAAATAAATATGGTATTACTTATAAAGTATTTAAGACTAAATTAGTAGAATTCAAAAAAGATAAACAAAATTCAGCGGGACAAGCGGAAAAAAGTAGCCTTTCAAAATATACAATTGATTTAACTCAAAGTGCCAGAGAAGGTAAAATTGACCCGATAATCGGACGTGATGAAGAGATAAGATCTGCAATAAGAATATTATCTAGAAGAACTAAAAATAATCCGGTATTAATAGGTGAACCCGGCGTGGGTAAAACTGCGGTTGTAGAAGGAATCGCTCAAAGAATTACAAATAATGATGTGCCTGAAAATTTAAAAAATGTAAAACTTTTAACTCTTGATTTAGCTGCTTTAATTGCCGGAGCTAAATATAGAGGAGAATTTGAAGAAAGATTGAAAGAAGTTATAAATGATGTTGAAAACTCAGATGGAGAAATCATTTTATTTATAGATGAAATTCATATGATAGTTGGTGCAGGTAAAACTGATGGTGCAATGGATGCCGGGAACATAATGAAACCGGCATTATCAAGGGGATTGATAAAAGTAATAGGAGCTACAACATTAAATGAATATAGACAATATATTGAGAAAGACGGTGCTTTAGAAAGAAGATTCCAGAAAGTTTTGGTTGACCAACCTTCAGTTGAGGATACTATTTCAATTTTAAGAGGTATCAAAGAAAAATATGAGATTCACCATGGATTAAGAATTTCTGACTCGGCGGTAATTTCAGCAGCAGTTTTATCAGATAGATATATTACAGATAGATTTTTACCAGATAAGGCAATTGATTTAATGGATGAAGCTGCAGCTATGGTAAAGACTGAAATAGATTCTATGCCTCAAGATATTGATGATTTGAGAAGAGACATTTTACAATTACAAATTGAGATAACCGCTCTAAAGAGAGAAACAGATGAGTTATCAAAGGAAAGATTAGAATTATTAGAAAAAGAATTGGCAGAAAAAGACTCTGTATATAATGAAAAATTTGCTAAATGGCAAGATTCTAAAAAAGTATTGGAAAAAGTTAATACTGTGAAAACCGAAATTGATAAGATTAAAATTGAAATTGATGAAGCGGAAAGAAATTATGATTTTGATAAATTATCAAGATTAAAATATGGAAAATTACCGGAATTACAAAAACAATTAGAAGAAGCTCAAGAAAAATCTAAAAATGAATCAGAGTTAAAAGAAGAAGTAACTGATGAAGAAATCGCAGAGGTAGTATCAAAATGGACTGGAGTACCGGTTACAAAACTTGTAGAATCCGAAAGAGATAAATTACTTCATTTAGATGATGAACTTCACTTAAGAGTAATAGGACAAGATGAAGCAGTTACATCAGTTTCAGAATCAATCATCCGTGCCAGATCAGGGCTTAAAGATGAAAACAAGCCTATAGGTTCCTTTATATTTTTAGGACCAACGGGGGTAGGTAAAACAGAACTTGCGAAAGCTCTTACTCAATTAATGTTTGATGATGAAAGAAATATTGTAAGAATAGATATGTCAGAATATATGGAAAAATATTCTGTATCAAGATTAATAGGTGCTGCTCCAGGATATGTTGGATATGAAGAAGGGGGACAACTTACAGAAGCTGTAAGAAGAAAACCTTATGCTGTTGTATTATTTGATGAAATTGAAAAAGCTCATCCGGATGTATTTAATATTTTACTTCAAGTACTTGATGACGGTAGACTTACAGATAATCAAGGACGTACAGTAAATTTCAAAAATACAATTATAATAATGACTTCAAATATCGGTTCACAATACTTACTTGAAGGAATTGATAAAAATGGAGAAATTAAACAGGAAGCAAAAGATAAAGTAACAAACGAACTAAGACATAATTTTAGACCGGAATTTTTAAATAGAGTTGATGAAATAGTTATGTTTAAGCCTTTATCAAAAGAAGAAATTTCAAAGATTATAGATTTGGAATTGACAAAAATCACAAATAGACTTTCACATAGAAAAATTACTATTAAGATGCATGATTCTGCGAAAGAATATATTATAGAAAATGCATATTCACCAATTTATGGAGCAAGACCGATTAAGAGATTTTTACAAAAAAATATTGAAACAGAAATCGGTAAAAAGTTAATCTCCGGAGAAATAACAGATAAGCAAGAGATAAGTATCCTTGCAGGAGAAGATGGATTGATGATAAAGTAAAATAAAATTCCCATTAACGCCACTAGTCCTCACTCCGTGAATTGCCCCCAAAAAAGTTGTAATGTAAAAATACAACTCTATGGGCAGTTCACCTAAAGGAGTTGCGGAGGTGGCTACATGGGAATCTTATTTTATCTAATAGTATAATAACAAATTTTATCAAGTTTCATATTTATTTAAAATTTCAATAAATTCTCTAATGATTTACAAGTTAAATATTTTGAAAATTTTGTAACAGGTTGAAGATGTAAGTATTGTTGTATAATGGAAGTAAGAAAATGTAAATAGGATAAAAATATGAATCAAGTTAAAGTCGAACTATGCGTTGAAAACTATGAAGCGGCAAAATTTGCAGAAAAACTTGGATACGATAGTGTTGAAATAAATTCTGCTTTGTGTCTTGGCGGATTAACTCCAAGTGCTGGTGTAGTTAGAAAGATTGCTGAAAATATTAATATAAAGAAAAATTGTATGATTAGAAATAGAGCTGCAGGATTTTGTTACACTGATAATCAGTTTAGAGCAATGCTAGAAGAATTGGATATTTTATTAAATGAAAAAATAGATGGAATAGTATTTGGATTTTTAACATTTGACTTTGAAATAGATAAGGAAAAAACAAAAGCATTTGTTGAAAAAATTCATGATGCAGGGAAAATAGCAATCTTTCATAGAGCTTTTGATAATACAAATAATCCATTCCGATCAATTGAAAATTTGATAGAATTAAATGTAGATAGGGTATTAACAAGTGGACAGACTCCGAGTGCATTGGACAATATGAGCTTAATTAAAGAGCTTATCCAAAAATATGATGATAAAATTGAGATAATTTTAGGTTCTGGAATTAATCCGGATAATGCAATTGATTTGATTAAAACTACCAATGCAAGATACATTCATAGCTCATGCAAAAAGAATTATGAAGATATTACTACTAAAAATAATATAGATTATACAATTTTTGGTAATTTTGGAAATACATATATAGATATTGACGTGGAAATTGCTGAAAAATTAATTAAAATTGTAAAATCACATAACATTTAAAAAATATTTTTAAATAAAAACTGTTATAAAAAGGAATTACCAATAATTTCTTATAAAATTTATTACATTTGATTGTATAAATTTTGGTATCGCCATTTAATATATACTGTCAAAATGTAATTTTATGTGTCCAGCTTATAGGTAGTAGTTTAAGTATCATCATAAAAATCGAAAATAAAAAAATAAAAAAGTTGTTTCAAAATGAAAAATTAAGAGGACGCCAAAAAGTTGGAATTAAAATTCAACTTAGAGGGTGTCGGTTCAAAATATCATTTGAAACAACTTCTTTAATTTTAAAATCCTTTAATTAATCTAGCTCTAATTCTTACTGAGAAGAATTCAATTATTAAAACTAAAGCAACAAGGCAAATTAGAATTGACCCTGCTTGATTCCATTTATATGCGTTTATTGCAAATATTAATGGTGCACCGATACCACCTGCCCCTACAAGGCCTAAAACGGTTGCATCTCTAAGGTTTATATCAAATCTGTAAATGATTGTTGACATAAACATTGCATAAAGTTGAGGAAATATTCCATATCTTATTTTTTGGAATGTTGTTAATCCCATTGCTGATAGAGATTCTAATATATTTTCGTTTATATCCATTATTGATTCAGCAAATAATTTACTTATCATACCTATAGATGTTACAGCCATAGTCAATACTCCAGCGAAAGGTCCAGGGCCAACCATTCTTATAAATAAGAGACCATAAACTAGTGCAGGGATTGTTCTTATTAATATTAAGAATAATCTTATAGCGTAAGCAACATATTTTGGTACAATATTTACTGAAGTTAAAAATGAGAATGGTATTGCTAAAATTGCCCCTAAAACTGTACCTAAAAAAGCTATAGCCATTGTCTCAACAAGTAAATAAGGAATTCCTTGTTTTGTTAAGTTTATTAAGTTTAAATCAGGAGTTAATATTCCTTTAAATATGTTGCCTACAATTCCCATGCTTTCTTTTGTTGCACCGGCAGATTGTAATCCTAAAAATGACCAAACTAAAAGTCCTGTAATTATTAAAATATTAATAATTGTTTTAATTCTCGTGTTTGGTTCTTGTTCTAATTTTTTTAATATTTCTTCATTCATAATCTACCTCACACAAATTTTTTACGTAAAAATAAGCTTATACCTTCTATTATTACTATTGTTATTAAAACAAGGAGAAGTATAGCTCCCAGGTTGCTATATTCTCTAAGACCGATATTGTGTTTAATTAATATACCTACACCTCCGGCACCAACATATCCTAAAATTGCAGCATATCTTACATTGCCTTCAAAGTTATATAATGCGGTTGCGAAAAATGTAGGTAATACTTGAGGTAATACAGCTTTTATAAATGCCATATATCTTCTATAGCCCATAGATATTAATGCCTCAAAAGCTCCCATATCTACATTTTCTATTTGTTCGTAAATTATTTTTCCTACATATGAAAATGAATAAATAAATATAGCTACCGTCCCCGCTTTTGATCCTATTCCAAATATAAATGTTGCAATTAGAGCATTTACAATAGTAGGGATTGTTCTCATTATGGAAAAAATTGTTCTCATAATCCAATTTGCAAATTTATTATTCATCATATTTGATGAAGCAATATATGCAAAAGGTATTGAAGTTACAGCTCCTAAAAATGAACCTAAAAGAGACATTTTAATTGTTTCAATTAGGGGATCTACTACTTTTGGTAAATATCTAAAATCCGGATTAAATAAATCTTTAAGTATTAAACTCATTTGATGAAATTGTTTTATAATTCTTTCAAATGAAAATTGTGTAAAATGAGCAGATAGTATTAACAGAATTAAAATTAATGGAGCTATAATTATAGCTCTGCTTCTTTTTTCTTTTACAATTGTACCATTTGGCAAGGTATAAATTTTGGGTTTTAAAATTTTATCGTATAAGTTCATTATAAAGCTCCAGACATTTCTATTTCATCAGCTTTTTCACCATAAATAGTTTTTAAAACATCATCATTAACGTTTTTAGCCGGTCCATCATAAACAATTTCTCCATCTTTTATACCGATTACTCTTGAAGCATATTCTAATGCTAAATCAACATGATGAATATTAATTAAAATTGCTATGTTATTTCTTTGATTGATTTTTAGAAGATAGTCCATAACCTGTTTAGCTGTTACAGGATCTAGGCTGGCAACCGGCTCATCAGCTAATATTATCTCAGGTTTTTGAGCTAGAGTCCTAGCTAAAGCAACTCTTTGTTGTTGTCCACCTGAAAGATGATCAGCTCTTACATATGCTTTATCTAAAATATCCACTTGTCTTAATGCATCTAAAGCTTGAATTTTCATTGATTTTGGGAAAAATCCAAACATGGATCTAATAGGATCTAAATCAGGAACAAATCCGGCTAAAACATTATTGATAACTGTTGTTCTGTCAACTAAGTTAAATTGTTGAAATATCATACCTATGTTTCTTCTAAATGTTCTTAAATCTTTACCTTTCAATTCTGAAACATTTTGATCATTTACTGTAAGTCTACCTTCTTCAATAGGAATCATTTTATTAATAGTTCTTATTAAAGTGGATTTACCGGCACCGGAACGTCCTATTATGGCAATCATCTCTCCCGCTTCAATAGTAAGATTTATATTTTTTAATGCCTTGAATCCATTTGGATATATTTTACTAACATTTTCAAATTTAATCATTTTTTCCTCTCATAAAAAATGGGCTAAGCGAACTTAGCCCTTATAAAACATAATTTTAGTGTTTAGTCAATTTTTTCATTAATTTTTGAGCATCTCTTTCTTTATTGTAATCTTCAGATTTTGCTTTTTTGTATCCGAAGTGGTTATAGATGCTTATAACTTTCTTACCTTCTTCAGTTTTAGCTAAGTTAATAAATGCATTTGCTAATGCTTCTTTGAATTCAGGAGTCATATTACCTGATTGAGCATTTTTTGATACAGAAACTGTATCGTTATAAATTTTATCTGAAACACCTATAATATTTGTATCTTCCCAAATATCTTTTGGACCATTGTATTGTTTTACCCATTTATTAGCGTTATCAATTCTTGCATCTGTAAATGCAACGATGACATCAAGTTGACCGGTTGCTAATTGAGCTAAAGCTGTATTGTATGAATCTTGTTCAACAACAGTGCTTAAATCAGTAATTCCTTTTCCATAATTATCTTTTAACCATAAATATGGATAAATGTAACCTGCAGAAGATGAAACACCTCTAACGCCCCATTTTGCAGAGTTTAAATCTTCCCATGTTAGTTTTTCGCCTGCATTAACTTTTTTAGCTAATTCTTTTCCTTTTTCAGAAGGACCTGCTAAAATCATCGATCTATAATATGTTACTTCCTCGTTTACAAGTTTTGTAGGTTTATTTGCATTCCAATCTTTAGCTTTTTCAGAATCGTTATTGTAACCTTTTCTTGTAGCTGTTAATAGAACTTCAGCACCATCATCATATAATACATATGTTCCACCAGGAATTAGACCAACATCAATAGAACCTGCAGATAATGCTTCACCAGTTGCTTCATATGATGTACCAACAGAAATTTCAACTTTTTTTACATTATAACCTTGTTTTTTTAAGTGTTTTTGTAATAATCCTTCAAGTGGCTTTGTTTGACTTATAATGTCTTTAGGATCTCTTGAAGGTACAAATTGTACTGTCAATTTTTCAATAGTCTTACTGTTAGTTCCCTTATCTTTTGCTTTTTTTGTTGTTGATGGTTGACATGCTGATAGCACCATTACCATAACAAGTAATAAAGAAATGATTTTTTTCATTTTTCCTCCTAAAATTTTACTATAATTAAATTATATCAAAAATAATAAAATAATTCAGAATAAAATTATAATTTTTATGTTTAATGTGATTAAATCAGTATTTTAATTGTTACAAAAAAGTTATCTTTTTTAATATATTCTTGACATAAAAATATTTTATAAATATACTAAACATAATTGATAGATAGAGGGAAAATATTATGAAAAAAAAATCATTAAAGAATAAGACAATAGATTTTGATTTGAATGTAGGAGAGAAGTATCTTAAAAATGCTGTTTATTTTGATAATTCACTTAAATTCACTGATTTAATAAATAAAAATATTATAGGAGATACATTTAACGTTTTAGATCATATAGAAAATAATTCAATAGACCTTTTAATTGTAGACCCTCCATATAATCTAAGAAAAAATTACCACGGTAATATTTTTAACGAAAAAAACACAAAAGAGTATGCTGATTATACAGAAAAATGGATATCTAAAATAAAACCTAAATTAAAAGATAAAGGTAGCATATATGTATGTTGTGATTGGAAATCTTCAATGATTATAGGACCGGTTTTATTAAAATATTTTAATATTAAAAGTAGGATAACTTGGGAAAGAGAAAAAGGAAGGGGAGCAAAGTCAAATTGGAAAAATTCTTTGGAGGATATTTGGTTTGCAACGAATTCTGAAGAATATACATTTAATATTGATGCTGTAAAGAAAAGAAAAAAGGTTATAGCTCCTTATAAAGAAGAAGGGAAACCAAAAGATTGGAAGGATGATAAAAATGTAAAATACAGGGACACTCATCCATCAAATTTTTGGGATGATATAACTATTCCATTTTGGTCAATGCCGGAAAATACAGCACATCCAACTCAAAAACCGGAAAAACTAATTGCTAAATTGGTCTTAGCTAGTTCAAATGAGGGGGATTTAATATTAGATCCATTTATGGGATCAGGTACTACTTCGGTTGTATGTAAAAAATTAAATCGCAAATTTATAGGAATAGAGCAAAATGAGTTATATGTTTCTTGGGCTGAAAAAAGATTATTAGATGCTGAAGATAATATAGAAATACAAGGGATTAAAGATGGAATTTTTTATGAAAGAAATTTTAATTTAAAATAATAATTTATGATAAATAGAGGTTGTTGCAAAAATAAATTTTTTATTTATTTTTTAATAGTTCTTCTAATAATAAAATTAATACTCAAATTAATTAGTTTTTTAGTGAATATTTAATTGTATTACTAAATAAAAAAAATATTAATATTGGATTATTTTTAACAATATTATCAAAATCATCTCAAAAATGACATAATGTCCTTGATATGGGTAGTAGTTTAAAATTTACAACTTAATTAAAATACCTCTCAAAAATCAAAAAATGCAAAAATGAGATGTAAAATTGATTAAAATCATCAAGATTTATTCATTAAAAAAATCCCCACAAAATTTAAGATTTAAAACTTGAGATAATACTGTCTATATGAATTAAATTTTTACAAATTACAATCTATTATTTATTTTGCAACATTGAGTAATTTTTATTTACGTGCTTTTTAAACGGGCTTTCTAATTTAAAAATAAAAAAGATAGTACATAAAAAGGGAGACTGTACTATCTTTTTTTTTATATGTATGCACACCCAGTATCGGCTTAAAACCCGCTGCTGCTTTCAGACTAGTTAGCTCGAGAAAGGCTACCTCACGGCACACAAGAGGGACTACTTAATGCTGCTTCCTTCCGGACCTGACATGGTTCATAGATTCTTGTTGCATGAGACCATCCTGTCAACACCACTTTTTAAGCGCATATCAACAAATTATCAAGTCTCAATCTGGGAATTCAACCCCGCTATAGCGGATTGCGGGTGACAGGGTACCGCTACCACCCCGTTTAGTGCTGGCGGAGAGTGAGGGATTTGAACCCTCGGTACGACTAATTATCGTACACATGATTTCCAATCATGCACCTTAAGCCACTCGGACAACTCTCCAAATATTCAAATTTACTTATTAATTATATAAGAATAAAATAAATAAGTCAATATTTTGTGAAGAATTATTAATTTAAATGAGAGTATAATTATTAAATTTGATATATGTTATATATAAATCGATTATAAAATTAAGCTGCACTTTACTTTTAATTTAGTTTAACCTAAAATAAAAGTTTACAAAGGTGAACACTTATTTTATAATGTTTTATATGAAAACGAGGAGGTATAATGAATAAAACGAAGAAAATTTATATAAGGCTAATTAGTTTTTTACTTGCGTTGTTTATTATTTTTACTGGGTTGGGGCAAATTTATGCAAAAAAATTATTTAGGTCCCCAGAAAATAATAAGGTTAGCGGTAAATTTTTTAATAATATTATAGAAAAAGAGTTTGAGGACGCTTTTAATAAAACTGATTATGTAGAATATATTATAACTATGAAGAAAAAACCTGAAATAAAAAATGATTCTAAATCTCATGAAGTTGTACAAAAACTTTTAGATACTGCATTAGAAGATCAGGAAGATATTATAGAGGCAATAAAAAAGGAAGTCAAAAATGGTAATATAAAAAATTATGAATCTTTTTTTATAGTAAATAGTATTTTTATAATTGGTAATAAAAATTCGTTTCAACTGTTATCTAAAAGAAATGATGTAGAAAAAGTTGTTTTAAATAAAAAAATAAATATAGAACAAAATTATACTAAAAACAATTTTGAGGGAAAATATTTCAAAAGTGATTATGTTGAAAATAATGATATTTCAAAAAAACATATTCCATGGAACCTAAAAAGTATATCTGTTCATAAAACTTTTTCAGAAGGTTATAAAGGAAAAGGTATAGTTGTTGGTATAATTGACTCAGGGGTTGATGTAAATCATCCTGCATTAAAGTCATCATATAGAGGAAATGATGAAGATAAGAGATATTACAGTTTTTTTGATGCTACAACCGGAATAAAAGGTGGAGAACCAACTGATGCTACAGGGCATGGAACTCATGTTGCCGGTACGATATTGGGAAATGATCCTAAAGGAAATTCACTTCTTGGAATAGCACCGGAAGCAAAATGGATTGCGGCCAAAGTTTTTGATAAAGATGGCGAAACAACTCCAAAACAATTGCTTGATGCAGGTCAATGGATGCTTGCGCCTACTGATAAATTTGGAAATGCACATCCAGAAATGGCACCAAAGATTATAAATGCTTCGTGGGGTGGTAATTCAGAGGATGAATTTTTTAGAGCAATTTTACAGGCTTGGCGTAAAGCTGGGATACTTCCTGTATTTTCAGCAGGGAATGCAAATGCTTTTAATGAAGGAGGGGATGGTTCTATAGGGACACCTGCAAGTTATCCTGAGGCTTTTTCTGTTGGAGCTATAAGAATGGATGATAAAGTTGCAAAATTTTCTTTAAGAGGGCCAAGTAAATATGCTGATGGATTTAAACCTGATATAGTTGCTCCTGGAGTAAATATTAAATCTTCAATAAAAGGAAATAAATATGAAATAAGAACGGGGACATCTATGGCTAGTCCTCATGTAACAGGAGTTGCAACACTTATATATAGTATAAAAAATGATTTTAAGCCGGAAGAAGTTGAAAAGATATTAAGAGAAAGTGCAACTGCACTGACTGATGATGATTATGTTTCGAGTCCTAATCATGGATATGGATACGGTAAAGTAAATGCATATAAAGCTGTTAAGATGGCTGAAAAAATAAAAAAAGATGAAAGATATAAATTTTCTAAATTAAAAGGAAAAATAATTGTTAAAGGAAAAGATATAAATGATGTAAAAATAAATCATACGCCCATGAAGACAATGTATAAGGGAAGACCTTTTGATATTATTGCTAAAGTAAGCGATGATACATATCTAAAAGGAGTTAAACTTTATATAAATAAAAAAGGAAAATGGGAAATAAAGGATTTTAGTTTATATAATGGAAATAAAAAAGAAGGCAAATATTCAGTGAAAATATTACCTGAATTTTTAGATACCGAAAAAATAAAATATTATATAGAAGCTATTGACGGAGAAGGAAAATTAACAAAAACTCCTGAATATACAGTAGAAGTAAAAGATGGGATAAGTATAGGATATAAGCAAAATTTTGAAGAAAATCTTGATGGAATTGAATATGGAGGGAAAACTCCTTTTTGGGATTGGGGTAATGTTAAAGACGAAGTTAATAAAACTGTAAAAGCAAAAAGTAAGGTTTTATCTACAGGTTTAGATGGAAACTATAAAAGGCTTAATAATCCTGTATTTGTCTTACCTACTGTTGATTTAACAAAAGAATTGGAAAAACAAGCAGCACTTAAATTTAAGCATTTTTATGATTTAGATAATGGAGAATACGCATTTTATGATACTGTAGAAGTTTGGATAGGAGAAGTTCCTAAAAATTTGACAGATAATGAAAAGATAGACTACAAAAGAATTAAATCTTATACTAATTCTTCAAAAAAATGGATAGAAGAACATATTGATTTATCTTCATATAAAGGAAAGAAAATTTCTATAATGTTTGGTTTGAGAATTGGAGAATATAGTAAAAAAAATAAATTGGGGTGGTTTATTGATGATATAGAAATAGTTGAATCTTTGATTGAAACTCCAAGTTATCCAACACAAGATATAAGCTTAGATTATAGAAATCAACAGATAATATTTAATTTTAAAGCTGTATCTAATAATAAAATTACAAGATATAATCTTTACAGATCCGGTTTAAAAGACGGTAAATTTGAAAAAGTATCTTATTTTGATATAAGTGAAAGTAAAAATTATATAACATTAACAGATAATCCTAAAATAAAAAAAGGGACATACTATTATTATGTTACTTCTTCAATTGGAGAAAAAGAAAGTTTGCCATCTAAGGTATTTTCACATACATTTACTGAAGGAAAAGAAATTTTTAGTTACGATTTTGA
Source organism: Helcococcus sp. KG196 (assembly GCF_046035495.1). Classification (NCBI taxonomy): domain Bacteria; kingdom Bacillati; phylum Bacillota; class Tissierellia; order Tissierellales; family Peptoniphilaceae; genus Helcococcus; species Helcococcus sp. KG196. The sequence goes on along the minus strand of NZ_JBFNFI010000015.1, from coordinate 21,346 downwards.
AAAAGATGATCAAGGATGGATTTCTAAATCGGATAAAGGAATTAAATGGACTAGAGGTAAAATTGATGAAAAAGAATTAAGCGAAAATGAAGTAGGCAAAAGACCCACACCTTCTCAAACTAAAGGTAAAAATGAAGGAAGTCCCAATGTTTGGGGAACTGAATTAAATGACTTTAGAAAGGAAAATTCAGAGTATATCTTAGAGTCTCCTATTATGGATTTGTCTAAGTTGAAAAAAGCAAGACTATATTTGCAAATGTGGTTTAATACTTCCGGAAAATCAGGCTCTGATGATTATGGAAAATATAATAATGACATAGGATATATAAAAATATCAAAAGACAATGGAAATAAGTGGCATAATTTGTTTGAATTAAAGGAAGAAAATATAGATAAAAAAAATATTCATGGGGTAAATCGAAATAAATCAAATTGGTTTACTGATGGTTTTGATATACCTAAAGAATATTTAACTGATAATGTTAAAATTCAGTTTGTATTAAAAACAAATTCTGACATGAATGATAATAATAGTGGGGGTTGGTATATAGATGATGTATCAATAAATGATATATCTCCTGTTAATATAGAACAAAATAAAGACATAATATACAATCTAAATAATTTATCAGTAGAAAATGTAAAAGAAAGTAATAAAGATACTAATCAAATATCATTTGGAGAATCTGCAACTATAATGATAGAAGAAACAGGTGTTTATGTAAATAGTGAAAAGGGAAGCGGAGAATATGAAATAATTCACCCTGAAGGAGAATATACACTTGTTGTTAAAGCTAAAGGATATAAAACACATAGAGAAAAAGTATTATTTAAGGAAGGCCTGGATCAAGAAAAAGACATTTTACTTAATAAAGCAGAAAAATTTTTATTAAATCTTTCCGTTAAAGATGATAAAGGTAAAAAAATAGAAAATCCTGTTATACAAATATATGATGAATATAGATTTGAACCTATACAAAAATATATATCCAATTCTATAAATAATGTGGCTATTGAAGAAGGATTATATAAAATACTAGTTACAGCTAAAGGCTATAAGAGTGAGTTGGATCGAGAAGTATTTATAAGAGGAAATTTAAATAGAGATTTTGTATTGAAAAAAATAAAATTAAATGAATCTTATGAAAAATACTATGATGATGGAATAGCTGAAAAAGGATTGCTAAATATAAAACCGGATCAAAAGGTAGCTGCAAGATTTGTTGTAAATAAGCTTAGTCAAATTAATTCTGTAAAGTTGATGTTTAAATCTAATAACAATAAATCTATTGGTAAGATTTTTAATATAAGTGTTTATGGTAAAAACAATATAGATCTTCTTCCTGGTAGAGTTTTGTTAAAAAATTTCGATGTTAAAGTCGATAAAGTAGAAGAATGGCAAGAAGTTATTTTACCTGAAAGTATTCAAGTTGATGATGAATTTTTTGTAGCATATAGTCAGAAAGATGATACTTCAAATGGTCCTGTACTTGGTATTGATGAAGATACTAAAGGATTGGGAAATTATTATAAAATGATTAATAATGCATGGAATGAACCGAGTGAAGTAGGAAGCTATATGATTAGAGTAAATTTATCAGAGATAGATTCTGATAAAGATTTAAATAATAACACTATTAAAAAAATGATAAAAGAAGATTTCAATAAAGGTAAGGATGATAATATAATTCAAATACTGAAAAATTATAATTTCAGCCAAAAAATAAATAATTATAATGTAGGTGAAAATCCAAAAACTTCAGATGATTTTATATTATATTTTCCTGTTTTAATAATTGTGTTAGGATTATTCGGCATTAAAAGTATAAAAAACATTAAGGAAAATTTATGATTTTAAATTTACTAGTAATTAATATTTTGTGTTATTATATTTAAAAAGGGTATATATTTTATATAAAATATTTAAGATTAAATTCTAAGGGAGGGATTTATGAAATTTGAATTACCAAAATTACTATATGCATATGATGCATTGGAACCATATATAGACGCAAAAACAATGGAAATACATCATGGTAAGCATCATGCTGCTTATGTAAATAATCTTAATAAATCTATTGAAAATTATGAAGATTTACAAGAAATGACATTAGAAGAATTAATTAGTGGTATTGATAAACTTCCATCTGATATACAAACGGCAGTTAGAAATAATGGTGGAGGACATATAAATCATTCATTTTTCTGGGAAATATTAAGTAATGATGGTTGTAAGCCACATGGTAATCTAAAAAAAGCTATTGAGAAGAAATTTGGTTCAGTTGATAATTTTAAGGATGAGTTTTCAAAGGCTGCAGTAGGAAGATTTGGTTCAGGATGGGCGTGGTTAGTAATAGATAACGGTGAATTAGAAGTTATGTCAACCGCAAATCAAGATTCTCCATTAATGGAAGGGAAAACTCCAATAATAGGGTTGGATCTTTGGGAACATGCTTATTACTTAAAGTATCAAAATAGAAGACCGGAATATATTGATGCATTTTTTTATGTAGTTAACTGGAAAAAAGCTGAAGATATATATAATCAGTCTATGTAACAAGTTTTATGATAAAACGAAAAAACATTTATTTATAAACAAATTGAGGCTGTTGCAAAATAACATTTTTGGTTATTTTGCAACAGCCTCAATAATATATTATTGTTTTATTTTTTATTTGAATATTTTTTTGAATTTTGATTAAATTTGGGCGTTACACCGTTAATTTTCATACAAGTAAAGTTAATTAGAATATTTACAATAATAACAAAAGGTACAGATAGTATCATTCCCCAGACACCAAATATACCACCTCCAATTATTATTGATATTAAAATTACGACTTCATGTATACCTGAAGATACACTCATCAATTTTGCACCCACTATATTTTGTTCTATCCATTGAAGTACAAATGATAAAAATCCGATCCATAAGAATAGTATTGGAGATTTTATAAGTGCAAATGCAAGAGCTGGAACTGTTGCAAGTATTGGTCCAACATATGGAATAATATCAACAAACATAGTAATTAATCCGATTATCAAGGCGAAGGGTATGCCGAATATTTCTAACATTATCCAGGTGGCCACACCTATAAATACAGACATCAACGCTCTACTTTTTATAAACTCAAACATCGCAAAATTGATTTCTTTATATAAATATTTTGCATCCGGTCTAATTTTTGGCGGGATTAACGAATACACTGATTTTATAATTTTATCTTTATCTACTATAAAATAATAGGTAATAATAGGAATAAGAACACCTATGATTATTGCTTCGATACTTCCCTGTAAAGTTGTAATTAATGTAGAAATCCATGTAGGAATAGAATTACTTGTACGTAAAAGATAGTCATTTACATTTGTTCTAAGTGATTCTAAAACTTTAGGATTAATGTTCCAATTTTGAAGTGTGTCATTTATTGATATCAATGCCTTATTTATCGAACTTGGAAGAGATACGATAAAGTTGGTAGATTGTTTAATCAAATCAGGAATTATTGCTATTCCTAGAAATACAAAAATTAACAGGATGGAAATATAGGTAATTATTGTGCCCAGACCTCTTTTAATTCCTTTTTGTTCTAGATAATTAACTATAGGATTTAGTAAGTAAGCTAATAATACAGATATGAATACGGCGAAAGTGGTGCTTCCTAATATAGGGTATTCTTTATACATAGCTTTTATAAAAACTATAAGAATACCTATTAAAATAATTTTAAGTATATTTTTCCAGTTTATATTAATTTTTCTTTGTTCTTCAACATTTTTATTTCCTATATAAATTAAATAATATGAACTAAGTCCAACAAAAACTATTATCAATAGAAATAATACATATTGTAAAAATGGTGCTATTGTACTGTTTTTTAAAAACATAATACCTCCATTATGCTAAAACGATTCTATGAAATACTTTTTTACCTTTTTGAATGATTAAATTGTTTTTAAAATCCTTTTCTGATAATTCATAAGCTATATCTTCAACTTTAGATTCATTTAGTTTGATTCCACCTTGTTGAATTAATCTTCTGGCTTCACCATTTGATTTTGTCAATCCAACAAATGTCAACATACTCAATAATCCTTTATTGTTTTCAAAATCCTCTTTTGAAATTTCTGTAGTTGGCATATTTTCATCGATAGCACCCTTTGTAAATAATGCTTTAGATGTTTCAAGAGCCTCTTTAGCCTTTTCTTCACCGTGAATCAATTTTACAATTTCGTATGCCAAAACTTCTTTAGCCTTATTCATTCTTTCATCATTGTATTTTGTTAATTCTTCAATTTCTTCTGTTGGTACGAATGTTAATAACATCAAGAATTTCTTAACGTCTCTGTCATCTGAATTTCTCATGTATTGGAATAATTCATATGGAGAAGTTTTTTCTTCGTCTAACCAAATAGCACCCTTCATGGATTTACCCATTTTTACACCATCAGCTCTTGTTAATAGTTTAAATGTCATAGCATAAACTTGTTTATCTTCATGTTTCTTTACAAGTTCAGCACCACCAAGAATGTTTGACCATTGGTCAGAACCACCCATTTGAATCATACAACCATATTTTCTATTCAAAACTAAAAAGTCATATGATTGCATTAGCATATATGAAAATTCAAAAAATGTTAAGCCTTTTTCCATACGATTTTTGTATGCATCTTTTTTCAACATTTCATTAACGTTGAAATGCACACCGATTTCTCTCATAAAGTTTAAAAAATTTAAATCTAATAGCCAATTTGCGTTATTATCAATGATTGCTTTTCCATCTGAAAAATTAATGTATTTTTGGAATTGATTATAGAATCTTTGAGCGTTGTAATCAATTTTTTCTTTTGTCATAACCATTCTCATATCAGATCTTCCTGATGGATCCCCAATCATAGTAGTACCACCGCCAAGTAGAGCAACAGGAATGTGTCCGTGAGCTTGCATTCTCATCATTACCATTACCTGAATCCAGTGACCAAGAGTCAATGAGTCAGCAGTAGCATCAAATCCGATATAAAAAGGAACTTTTTCTTCAATTAATAATTTCTTCAAGTCTTCTTCATGTGTACAATGATCTAAGTAACCTCTTTCAACTAGTTCATCATATACACTTTTATGTTTAATCTCGTATTTCATCTTTTCCTCCGCAAAATTGTATATATTTTATATTTTATAGCAATATTGAAATATAGTCAATTAAAGGATTATTTACTATAGTATTAATAAGTTAGATAATATAAAAAATTAAAAGAATTTCAAAAATAAAATTTAGGAGATATAGTATGATAAATATTAATCAAATAATTAGAGATGTTACTGGTGCTACTAAAGGTGAGAAAGATAAATACTATGTTTACGCACTTTTTGAAAAAGGTAAAAGAAAACCTTTTTATATAGGTAAAGGTCAAAATAGTAGAATTTTTCAACATTCACAAGACGCAAAAAATATTAAAAAATTGATAGAAAATGGTCTATTTGATGAAGAGAAAATGTCATTAAAAATAAAAAAAATAATTGATAATAATGGAGAAATCGAACCTGTAATTGTAAAATTTGGTTTAACAAACGAAGAAGCCTTTGCAACAGAGGCAGCATTAATAAGTTTGTTAGATTATATTTCTGAATTAGATTTAAGTGAGAAGCTTACAAATATTGTAAGAGGCCATGGTTCTAATAGAGAAAAAAGAGTGTATTCAAAAGATAATTTAATAAAATGCCGTACAGTAGAAAATTTCATCTATAATTATGAAATAAGAGATTTTGATTTTTCTAAGATAAAGCATAAGTGTGTTTTTATAAAGATTAATAGTTCATATAAAAGTGAAGATACTAAAGAAAAGACATATGAAAATGTAAGAGGGGTCTGGAATTTATCAAAATCAAAAATGGAAAATGTTGAATATGCTGTCGCATTGTATAGGGGAATATGTGTAGGCGTATATCCAATAAGTGGTTGGAAAAAAGCTTATGATCAATCTGAAGAGTACCCATTCCCTAGGGAAAAAGATAATGTGGAATCTGTGTTAGTAAGATATAGTGATATAGAAGAACTTAAAAGAGATAGACCTGATATATTTGAAGAAATTTTCTCGACGAAACAAGATCCTCAAAAAACACTAACAATTTGGAGAAACAAATACTATTTTTACAGTGATCCTAATAAAAGTATTCCTAAAGATTTAAAAAAAGCTATAAATAAAAGGATTATTAACATTCCTAAAAAAGAAGGAGGATATAAAGATATAAATTCTAGAAGTAGGATATTGTACAATTTTTAAAAATGTAAATTAAAAGAAACTATTTTGATATATTATAACTATTAAAATAGTTTTTTTTATTCTTATATTTTAATTTTCGGAATTATATATTTCAGTTAAAAATTTCCGCTGCTTTCAGGCAGTTCTAGTTTTATACTGTCTTGAATATAAAAAAACTTTAATTTTTGCATCCGGACAATTTATTTTTGCTTTGAAACTATTTCTTTTTTGATTAAAAAAAAGACGGTATTTCTACCATCTCTTAATGAAGTTTATTTTGATTATTTGAAGAATTATTCTCTAATTTTTGATATTTATATGCAATAGCTGAACCTATTGCTGACCATGATGAGCCTATAGTTATTAGAAGTATACCAAGAGTATTACTATTTCTTAAATCTTTATTATAAAGAACTATAATTCCAGCGATAATAAAGAATATTGAACCTAACAAAAATCTAAATGCTATCTTTTTATTTTTATTCACACTTATCCTCCAAATCATATTTATTTAGTTTGTAAAATTCTTTTTTTAATTTCATAATACACCTCTTTTTAGAATCAAATTTCTAAATAACAAAATCCTTTTGTAAATTATACCATAATTTACAATCAAATTTAATAAAAATCGTTTTTCATTGTAAATTTAAATACACGAAAAACAAATTCTTCACAACTTTTTTTTGTTATGTATATTTGATATAATTAATTGATAATATAGTTAAAGAATATATTTAAATAATGATTAAAATTCGGAGGCAGGAATGGATAAAAATAAAAAGCCATATTATATTACAACGCCAATTTATTATCCAAGTGGAAATTTACACATTGGACATACATACACAACAATAGCTGCAGATGCGTTGAAAAGATATAAAAAAATACAAGGATATGATGCTTATTTAGTAACCGGTACAGATGAACATGGACAAAAAATTCAAGAAGAAGCAGATAAAAGAGGAGTTACCCCTCTAGAATTTACAACAGGAATAGTAAAGACTGTAAAAGAGTTGTGGGAAAAATTAGAAATAGATTACGATCAATTTGTTAGATCAACAGACTCGGAACACGAAAAAAATGCACAAGATATATTCCAAAAATTATATGAAAAAGGTGAGATATATAAAGGGGTTTATGAAGGATACTACTGTACTCCCGATGAATCTTTTTGGACAGAATCTCAATTAGATGAAAATGGACACTGCCCAGAATGTCATCGTCCAGTAATTAAAAAGACAGAAGAATCATACTTCTTTAGACTTTCAAAATATACAGATAAATTAATCAAGTTATATGAAGATGTTCCGGAGTTCATTCTTCCTGAAAGAAGTAAAAAAGAAATGATTAATAACTTCTTAAATAAAGGGCTTGATGATTTGTCGGTTACAAGAACTAAAGAATCATTGAAATGGGGAGTAGAAGTTCCGTTTGATGATAAACACGTAATTTACGTTTGGATTGATGCTCTAACATGCTATTTAACAGGAATAGGTTATGGTCAAGACGAAGAAAAATTCAATCATTATTGGCCAGCAGGAATACATCTGATGAGCAAGGAAATTGTAAGATTCCATACTATAATTTGGCCAGCTCTATTGATGGCTTTAGGTTATGATTTACCAAATAGAGTATTTGCTCATGGATGGATACTATTTGATGATACCAAAATGAGTAAATCACTAGGAAATGTGGTTTATCCAGAGCCATTCATCGACCTATATGGAATCGATGCATTGAAATATTTTGTATTAAGAGAGTTTACATTTGGACAAGACGGGTCATTTACAAATGAAAAATTTTTAAATAGGGTAAATTCTGATTTGGTAAATGATTTGGGAAATTTAGTTTCCAGAACAATTGCTATGGTTGAAAAATACAATGAAGCAATCGTTGTTGAGTCAAAAACAAAAGGAGAATTTGACGAAGACCTACAAAACATTGCAAAAAATGCAATAGTAAATGTTGAAAGACATATGGAAGAATTAGCATTTTCATATGCTTTAGAAGATATTTGGACACTTATAAGACGTACAAACAAATATATTGACGAAACAAGCCCATGGGTGTTAATAAAAGAAGATAAAGATAGATTAGATACAGTTTTATACAATCTAATTGAAAGTGTAAGAATAATAGCTCAATTAATAGAACCATTCCTACCTCATACATCAAAATTAATTTTTGAACAATTAGGCATTGAGAGTATGGGATGGGATTCTGCAAGAGAATTTGGATTATATCCTGTTGGAAATAAAGTTACAAAAGGGGAAAATTTATTCCCGAGATTAGATATAAAAAAAGAATTAGAAAAAATTCAAAAAGCAAATGATGAATTATTCCAACAAAGAGTTGGATCTGTAAAAAAAGAAGAATCGAAAGAGGGGATAAAGCCGGCAATTGAATTTGAAGATTTTGAAAAAATCGACATGAAAGTTGGAAAGATTTTAGAGTGTGAAAAACATCCAGATGCTGATAAATTACTTGTTTTTAAGGTGAAAATTGGAGATGAAACCAGACAAATAGTTTCAGGTATCAAAAAATGGTATGAACCGGAACAACTTATAGGTAAAAAAGTTGTAGTTTTGATGAATTTAAAACCTAGAAAAATCAGAGGTATTGAATCACAAGGTATGCTTTTATCAGCTGAAAAAGACGGCGAACTTTCATTACTTTCAGTGCTAAACGATGTTGAAGATGGATCAGGAGTTGCTTAATGAGTGAATATATTATTGATTCTCATGCACATTTGACAGATGAAAAATTTGAAGATAGAGATTTAATTATTGAAAACTTTGAAAAAGAAAAAGTTTTGGCTATGATAAATCCCGGTGTAGATGAAGAATCGAGTATTCAAGCTGTTGAACTGGCGAATAAACATAAAAGAGTATTTGCTTTAGTGGGTACTCATCCTCACGAGGCGAAATTTTATGATGATAATTTAAGAGAAAAATATAGAAAATTAGCTGTAAATAATGATAAAGTTGTAGGGATTGGAGAGATTGGTTTGGACTATCATTATGAATTTAGTCCTATCGAAAAACAAAAGGAAGTTTTTATAGATCAGATAAAATTGGCGAAAGAACTGGATTTGCCTATTATTATTCATTCAAGAGAAGCTTTTGATGATACTTACAACATTCTCAAAAAGTATGCTGTAGGTATGAAGGTTTTATTACATTCATTCAATGAAACTTGGGATGATTGTGAAAAATATCTTGATTTAGGATTTTATATTTCTTTAGGCGGAATGCTTACATTTAAGAATTCTAAAAATTTAATAAAAGTTGTTGAAAACATGCCGATAGATAGATTACTTTTAGAAACTGATTCTCCTTATTTAACACCGGTTCCACATAGAGGAAAAAGAAATGAACCACTTTATACTCATGTTGTTGCTAATAGAATTGCAGAGATGAGGGTTGAAGATGTTTCATATATAAAAGAAAAAACAAATCAAAATAGTATAGAATTTTTTGATTTAATTAATCATGGGTTAAATACAGATGGAAAAAATTAAAGAAATTATTGTAGTTGAAGGAAAAGACGATATTATTGCGGTTAAAAGGGCATTTAAAGGAAATATTGATGTTGTGGCAACTCATGGCCTTGGAATAAAGAAAAACCTTTTAGAAGAATTAGCAAAATTAAATGAAACTAAAGGTATAATAGTTTTAACAGACCCCGATTATGCAGGAAAAAGAATATCTAACATGATTAGAGAATATGTTCCAAATGCAAAATTCGCAAGCATATCTAGAAATGATGCTACAAAGGGGGATAATATAGGAGTTGAAAATGCTTCTGATGAAGCAATTATCAAAGCTATAGATAAGGCTAGACCAATTTACGAAGAATCAAAAGAAATATTTTCTATGGAAGATATTATAGATAATGGATTTTCAGGATTACAAAATTCAAAAGAACGAAGAATTAAGTTCTGTAAAATAGTAGGAATAACTTATTGTAACGCAAAACAATTATTAACAAGATTAAATGCTTTTGGAATTACTAGAGAAGAATTTGAAAAAGCAGTTAAACAATTAGGAGATTAAATGGGAAGAGATAGACTATACTCACCAAAAGTTATAAAAGAAATTAAAAATTTTTTTGGATTTAATTTTTCAAAAGGATTGGGACAAAATTTTCTTACGGATGGAAATGTTGTTAGAGCAATATCCGAGGGGGCAAAAATCACAAAAGATGATAATGTTTTAGAAGTAGGACCAGGATTTGGAACTTTAACAGAAGAACTTTTGATTAATGCTAAGAAGGTAGTATCTGTGGAATTGGATGAGAGATTAAATCCTGTTTTAATGCAGACATTAGGAGAGTTTGATAATTTTGTCCTTGTGAATGCTGATATTCTTAAAGCTGATTTGAATAAATTAGTTTCAGATCAATTTGGAGATGAGCCATTTAAAGTGGTTGCAAATTTGCCTTATTACATTACTACCCCAATAATCGAATTATTTTTAGAAAGTAATCTAAATGTAAAATCACTTACATTTATGGTTCAAAAAGAAGTGGGAGATAGGATTTTAGCTAAACCGGGAAATAAGGTGTATGGTTCATTGACTGTATTTACAAGTTTTTATGCAGAAGCATCAATGGTTGTAAAAGTTCCGAAAACAGTATTTATGCCGCAACCAAAAGTTGATAGTGTAGTTATAAATTTGAGATTGAAAGATAAATTACCGAATGTAAATAAAAAAATATTTTTTAAGCTTATGAGAGGTGGATTTACAAAAAGAAGAAAAAACATATTAAATTCATTGACTACAGATTTATCTTTAGGTGTTGATAGAGCTAAGATGAAGGAAATATTAGCGAAATTAAATATTCCTGAAAACTATAGAGCAGAAGATTTATCACTTGAAGATTATTTAAATATTACAAAGTGTTTAGAAAAAATGTAACAGGGTATAAACAAGTTGCGACTAATATAGTTGAAATTATATGACTTTGTTATATAATTAAAATAACAATAAAAATTAAGGAGAAATAATATGCAAAAAGTTGTAGTATACACATCAGAAACATGCCCTTACTGTGTAGCAGCAAAGGAATTCTTAAAAGAAAATAATGTAGAATATACAGAAAAAAATGTAACATCGGACGAAACAGCAAGAAATGAATTAATCGAAAAGGGTTATAGAGGAGTTCCTGTTATAGTAGTAGGTGAAGAAGAAATTGTAGGATTTGATAAAAACAGATTATCAAGTTTATTAGGATTATAATTCGAGTAGAGCCAGTGCATTTAATGTGTACTGGTTTTTATTTTTTAAATTAATACCTAAACTATTTCTTTTAGCTTCAATATTTATTTTAATAATTTTACCTTTATATAGATATGTAGCTTTAAAAAAAGTGGGATATATGGTTACAAATAAAAGAGTTTACTTGATTTTGGGAATTATAGGAACTGATGTTCAAATCATTGAATATAGAGAAATTGAAAAGCTTAATGTAAATATTGGAATTTTAGAAAAAATGAAAAATTTTATTTAATTTATGTTATATTAAAAGTGATTGGAGGTAATTATGAAAAATTATTTTATAAAAGTACTGAATGGTATGGCTTTAGGCTTATTCTCTTCACTTTTAATAGGTTTGATACTTAAGCAAGTAGGCATGCTTGTTAAATTTGACTTGCTAATTCAATTTGGAGATATGGCTCAAAAATTAATGGCACCTGCTATAGGGGCGGGTGTTGCGTATGCAATTAATGCTCCCGGATTGGTTATATTTTCTGCTATGATTGCAGGTGCAATTGGTGGAGGTTCTGTTAATACTGTTGACGGTAAAACATTAATAAGTATAGGAGAACCTGTAGGTGCATTTATTTCTTCGTTGGTAGCATCCGAATTTGGAAAAAGAATTTATGGTAAAACTAAGGTTGATATTATATTAGTGCCAGCTAGTGTAATAATAATTGGAGGTTTAGTAGGATTTTATTTAAGTCCATATATTTCAAAGGGAATGAATTACATAGGAGAAATTATCAATTTCGCAACCCATCAACAACCATTTTTAATGGGTTTATTAATTTCTTTAATTATGGGAATAATTTTAACTTTACCAATAAGTTCTGCTGCTATAGGAATAAGTTTAGGATTAAACGGATTGGCAGCTGGAGCTGCGATTGTTGGTGGAGCATCTCATATGGTTGGATTTGCAATTGCTTCATATAGAGAGAATGGATTTGGTGGATTAATATCGCAAGGGTTAGGTACTTCAATGTTACAAATAGGAAATATAGTAAAAAAACCAATTATTATGTTACCTGCAATAATCAGCTCAATAATTTTAGGACCAATTTCAACTGTAATTTTTAAGATGCAAGCAACTCCAGCAGGTTCAGGAATGGGAACAAGTGGATTAGTTGGACAATTTTCCACATATTCAGCTATGGGTAAAAATGCTTTTTTAGGAGTGTTGCTATTACATTTCATACTACCCGGAATAATTTCGTACCTTGTTTCTTCGTTTATGTATAAAAAAGGATATATAAAAATGGGTGATATGAAATTGAGTAATGGTAAATAGAAAATTAAAAGGTGTTTTATTGAAAAATAAAATTTTTAATGATATTAGTAAATTTAGATAAAACATTAATTTTAAATTATTTCAATCAAAGGTATTATATCATCGCAAAAATTAGATTTGGCAAAATGAGATAATGAAAATTGGCATCAAAAGTATCGCAAAAATTAGATTTGGCAAAATGAGATAATGAAAATTGGCATCAAAAGTATCGCAAAAATTAGATTATAAAAATTGCGATAATAAAATGAGTCGAAAAAATCAAAATTCATTAATGAAAAATACCCACAAATTAAAAAACATTGAAAATGCGATAAAAATCAGTGCTGAAAAAGTACCCACAAAATTTAAATCATAAAAATTGCGATATTTTTTAGTGAAAAACAATACCCGCAAAATATATATGTTAAAAATTGAGATAATATAGTATATATGGATTAAGAGTTAAATAAGATATACATTTTGTTGGATATTAATGTTATTCTATAAATAAGCCCTGGATATTGAAATTTAGGGCTTATCTATTTTTAAAATTTTATAATATAAAATTTGTTTATTATTTTATCTAATTTAATATATTTTAGGCGTGTTGTTTTCGACGTTTTCTATTTCTTTAGTAATTATTTTTCTTAAATTTAATTTATACTTTTCATATTTAGGCTCAAAAACGATGTTATTTAATTCAAAAGTACCTAATCTCAAATCATGTAAAAAATCATCTACATAAATATCACTATCCATATTATCTTGAAAATTTGTGTTAGAGATTTTATTTAATATAAAAATTTAGGTGTTTTTATAGCTCTATCCTCTTTGCCTTCGCTTATTTGAATTAATGTGGTATTATCGCTTTTAATTTTTTATTCATATTCTTTTCTGAAAATAGATAAGCCTTCTACTATTAATTCATCAGCATTATTCCCTGTTATTGATGTGATTGTTTGTGTAAAAATGTGATCAATGATCTGAAATGAATATTATAACAGTGTTATCTAATTCTCATATTTTATCTAAGTTATCTATAATTCTTCCTAGATTATTATCTATACTTATATAAAATCCTAAATATATATAAGATCCTAAATAATCAGATTCTTCTTCTGCATTTTCACCTCTATATTCTTGAGAAATGGCTGTGATTTTATTATTAATAGAATAGTTTTCTGATAAATCACCAGAATTAGTTAAATTCGATTTTTCAACATATGCATTTTCGTAACCAGATTCTTCTACCTATAAAAAAAGTAATCAAATGATGACTTTACTATTTATTTAATTCCTCTATCAATAAATCTGGTTCAATACCATGAACCATGGCAGCTTCTTCTACTGTTTCTAATTGGCTTATAGGACATCCGATACAACCTAAACCATACATCATAAGAATGCTTAAAGTTTTAGGTTTCAGTTTAATAACATCACCCAATATCATATCACCGGTTATAACTATTTCATTTTTATCTGTCATAATTTCCTCCTATTTGAAAATATTATATTATAAATATCAATACATTTAAAATATTTACCAAAATTTATAATATAATTATATTAAATAATATATTTGGAGGAATAATGAATAGAATAAAAAAAAATATAGCTATAACTTTTGTATTTGTTTTAATATTTACAAATATTTCTTTTGCCGAATCTAAAATTAAATGGGATGAAGAAATAATTTATTTCATACTTACAGATAGATTTTTTGACGGAGATAAGTCTAATAATGAACTATATGGAAAAGATTCATATGATTTAAATCATTTAGAAGCATATCATGGTGGAGATTTTCAGGGAATAATTGACAAGGTTTCTTATTTAAGAGAATTAGGAATTACAACACTTTGGATTACTCCTGTAGTTAAAAATATTGAAACTAATATGAGAAAAGATATAAATGACAAGCAATACGGATATCACGGATATTGGGCTGAAGATTTTACTAAAATTGATCCTCATCTTGGAAACGAAGAAAAATTAATGGAATTGGTAGATGTTTTAGCTGATAATGGAATAAAACTAATGGTAGATGTTGTTTTAAATCATGCTGGATATGGTATGAATAATGAGAAACAATTTAATGATATGTTTAGAAAAAATCCGGATAAAAGTGAAGTTAAAGGAGAATTAGCGGGATTACCGGATTTTAAGACTGAAGAAAGGGAAGTTAGAGATAAACTTATTAAATGGCAATCTTATTGGGCTAACAAAATCTCCCCGAAAGGAAATAAAATTGCGTATTTCAGAGTAGATACCGTAAAACATGTAGATAAAGATACATGGAAAGATTTTAAATCAAAAATAATAGAATTAAATCCGAACTTCAAGATGATAGGAGAAGTTTTTGATGCAAATATAACAAAGACTGGGGGATATTTAGACGATTCCATGATGGATTCTCTTTTAGATTTTGATTTTAAAAATGTTGCATATTCTTTTTCTAAAGGTAATTTTGAGGATGTAAATAGGAAATTAAAATTTAGAAACTCTAAAATAAATGAGAATATTACTATGGGGCAATTTTTATCATCCCATGATGAAAACGGATTTTTAAAAATGAAATTAAATAATGATGTCAACCTGTTTAAGCCTGTTGTTTCTTTACAATTAACAACTAAAGGACAACCTGTTATTTATTATGGGGAAGAAATAGGAATGTCCGGAAAAAAAGATGACTTTACAAATGGTGTTTACAGTGAAAATAGGGAATCTTTTAAATGGGATAAGGTTAAGGATAATAAACTTACTGATCACTATAAGAAAATGATTGAAATTAGAAAAATGCAAAAAGATGTATTTTCTAAGGGTGGTAGAGAAATGGTTTATTCTGATAAAAATGTATATGTATTTGAAAGAAAATTTGGAGATAAATCTATAATTACATTTTTAAATAAAAGTAATGAAAACCAAAATATTGAAATAGATAATAAATTTAATTCTATGAATTTGGTGAATTTATATTCACGTGAAGAAATAAAAGCTGGAAAAACAATCAAAGTGAACGTCCCTAAGAATGAAGCTGGAGGAACTGTAGTTTTAATTGACAAGAATTATGTTCCTAAAGATTTTAAAGTAAAAAAACATTATAGTTCTATTATATATATATTTTTTGTTTTTAATATTTTATTAATTTCTTTCATAATATTTTTAATTATTAAAAAAAAGAATAAAAATTGATTGTAAAATTTTATTGACAATCAAATATTTTTTAGATATAATATTTAATTAATTTGACAATTGTTATTGGTTGTGTTAATATATTACTATCCAAAAACAGAAAAGGATGTGATATCGAATGAAAAGATCAGAAGCATTAGCAGCTATTAGAAGTGAAGTAGAAGAGAACATCGGCAAAAAGGTACAACTTAAGGCTGATAGAGGTAGAAAGAAAATTGTCACCAGAGTTGGATATATTGAGAATGCATTTCCTAATTTATTCACGGTAAAAGTAAATAATGATTTTGATGAAAGTGTTACGCTTTCATACACTTATTCAGACGTATTAACATCAACGGTTAAAATTAAAGTTGTGAGTTAATTTTACAAGCATCGTTTAATCGGTGCTTTTTTTATTGAAAAAATGAAATTAAAGAGGAAATTATGAATATTAGTAATAGACCGATAGGAGTTTTTGATTCAGGACTTGGGGGATTAACTGTTTTAAAAGAATTAAAGAAAATTTTACCAAATGAAAATTATATTTATTTAGGAGATTTGAAAAATAGTCCATATGGAGACAAAAGTGGTGATGAGATAACATCTTTTACTAAAAAAAATATAGAATTTTTTCTGAAAAATGGTGTAAAACTTGTAGTTGTAGCATGTAATACTGCCTCATCATACAATATTGAAAAAATTAGAGAAATTTATAATGTTCCTATAATAACAGTTTTAGAGTCTGCCATAAGCGGTATAAATAAAGAGGATAAGAATATTTTATTGGCTGCAACCAAAGCTACTTGTAATTCTGGTTATTTTGATAAACTTTTAAAAATAAATTTTGAAATTGTAAACTTATATAAAGAGGCTTGTATAGACATAGTACCATCAATTGAAAATAAAAATTTGGTTGATGATGAAATTCAAGTAATAGTTGATAAGTATATAAAAAAATATTCTAAAGAAAAAATTGATAAATTGATTTTGGGATGCACACACTATCCTATTTGGAAAAAATATTTTGAAAATTCAGTAAATAAGGATGTAGAAATATTTGATCCTGCACATAAATTAGCACTAGATGTATATAATTATTTGAATATAAATAGAATGTTAAATAATGATGAAAATTCAAAAATTAAGTTTTGTGTAACTAAAAACAAAGATATATTTTTTGAAAAATCAAAAAAATTTATTGGGGAAAAATTTATTGAAAAAGTTGAAAAAATTGAATTATAATTTTAAAAAAATCTCAAAATTAATCTTTAATTAAATGACTATATATTGTATAATTAAAAAGACAGATAAAGAGTTTTATATAAGGTTTAGGGATGAAAAATGAGATTAGATGATAGATTGAAAAATAGACAAGAAAATAGAAGAATTAAAAAAGATAAAAAAAGAAAGCAAATGAGAAATTTATTGATAGGAACAGTTTTGGTAGTATCTATAAGTGTATCAATTGCTTATTTTTCATTATCTAAAAATCATAATGTAAATGCTAATACAGCCAAAATATCAAGTGATATTAATGAAAGTAAGGAAAATGCATTTTCGGATATACCTATAGGTTATAAAAAAGTTAATAAAACTGCATTTGTATTTAGTTCTACAGAGGATAATCCTAAAAATTTATTAACCTTAAATGAAGGTGAATATGTTGAATTTTTAGGTTCTGAAAAAGGTTGGAGTAAAATAAAACATAAAGGTCAAGTTGGATATGTTGAAAATTCGAATCTAAATTCAACTAAAGATAATGAACTTAAAATTATTAAAGGTCAGCTTATAGTAACAAAGGATTATGTAATTCCAAATGATTTTGAAACTACATTTGATGTTGAAACTGAAAATGCAATGCTTGTAATGTTTGAAGCTATGAAAAGAGAAGGTTTAGAATTAGGAGTTTCTAAAAAATATATAAGTTCAGATGAAGAAACACCAAAAGTTGAAAAACAAAAATACGTTCTTCCATTAATTGAACAAAATGAATTACGAACGGGAAAAGCTATAGAAGTTAATATTCCAAATGGTGCAACTAGAGTTGATTTTTCTGAAACTAAAGAAGGTAAATGGTTAGCTGAAAATGCTTATAAATTTGGATTTATATTAAGATATCCTGCTAATAAACAAGACATAACGGGATTTATTTCTAATCAATATATTTATAGATATGTAGGGTCGGAAGTTGCTAAAGAAATGCATGATTCCGATTTAACTATCGAAGAGTATTTTAAATAGATTAGGAGGGATAAATGTTAGAAAATATAAAAAATGAACTGCTATCAGGAAAATTTGGCGACTCTAAAGAAAATGAAATATTAAGAGAGTATACAACATTTAAAATAGGTGGACCGGCTGATATACTTGTTAAACCTAATTCAGAGTATCAACTTTCAGAATTGGTAAAATTTTGTAAGTTAAATGATATACCTTTAACTATAATAGGTAAAGGATCTAATCTGCTTATAAGAGATAAAGGCGTAAGAGGGGTAGTTATAGTTTTAAGAGATAACTTTAATGAAATAAAAATTGATGGGTTACAAGTTACTGCTCAAGCAGGAGCTTTATTGAGAGATGTAGCGATAGTATCATTTTCTAAGGATTTAACAGGATTGGAACCTGTAAGCGGTATTCCCGGAAGTGTCGGCGGAGCTATTATTATGAATGCCGGAGCTTATGGAACTGAAATGTCAAATATTGTTAAATCAGTAAGATGTATGGAACAAAATGGAGAAATAAGAGAATATACAAATGAAGAAATGGATTTTTCTTATAGACATTCTTTAGCATCTGAAAAAGGCTTGTTAGTTATATCCGCCACATTTAAATTAGAAAAAGGCGAACATGATGAAATTCAACAAAAATTTAAGGAATATGATTATAAAAGAAGTTCTAAACAACCTTTGGAAAAAAATTCAGCCGGTTCAACATTTAAGAGACCTCAAGGACATTTCGCTTCTAAATTGATAGATGATACAGGGTTAAGAGGATTTACTGTAGGCGAAGCTCAGGTTTCAGAAAAACATTGTGGGTTTTTAATTAATATTGAAAATTCATCTTGTGAAAATATGTTGGAACTTATTCGTCAAGTACAAGAAAAAGTTTATGAAAAATATAATGTAAGACTTGAAAGAGAAGTAAAGCTTATAGGTGAAGAATAAAATTAGGAGAATTCTATGGAAGTAGTAATAATAACTGGAATGAGCGGAGCCGGTAAAACTTCAGTATTAAATATATGTCAAGATAATGATTACTATGGGATAGATAATATTCCTCCTAAGTTAATTTCTGAATACTTCCAATTAATTGATAGTGAAAATATGGAGTATAATAAATTTGTTTTTGTTATAGATATAAGATCTGGACATTTCTTAAATGATTTTGAAAATGAAATAATAAAATTAAGAAAACAAGGACATGATGTAAAAATCATTTATTTGGATGCTGATGATGACGAATTAATTAGAAGATATCAAGAGAAGAGAAGACCGCATCCATATAAGAATTTAAGTCTTGGAAATGCGATAAAAAAAGAAAGAGAAGAAATGTTGAAAATCAGAGAGTTATCTGATTATTATTTAAACACTACAGGATTTAATAGTTCTTCATTAAAAAATAAATTATTAGAAATTTTAGAAGTTAAAGAAAAAGCTACAATTCATATAATAAGTTTTGGTTTTAAATATGGAATATTAAAAGAAGCTGATTTATTGTTTGACGTAAGGTTTATAACAAATCCTTTTTATATTCAAACTTTAAAGGAAAAAAGTGGTAAAGAAGAAGAGGTTAGAAATTTTGTTTTAGGCTTTGAAGCGTCAAAAGAATTTATAAATAAGATAGAAGATCTTGTAGATTTTTTAGTACCTAATTTTCTTAAGCAATCAAAAAGCAATTTAGTTATAGGTATTGGATGTACAGGAGGCAAACATAGGTCAGTAGTTATTTCTGAAAAATTAAATGATATTTTAAGAGAAAAATATGACGTTAATGTATATCATAGAGAACAAAATAAATGGTGAAAGGGAGGTGGTTTTGTGAAGGAACATAGCGCCGGCGGCGTAGTCATTAATAATGGTAAAGTTTTAATATTGAAGAAATATTATGGGGATTGGGTACTACCTAAAGGTAAAATGGAAAATAATGAAACCACGGACATTACAGCTGTTAGGGAAGTTGAAGAAGAAACCGGTATAAAAGCTGAAATAATAAAAAAAATAGGATATGCAAGATATCATTATTTAAATCAAGAAGATAAAGATGTTTCTAAAAGAGTTGATTACTATATAATGAAACAAATTGGCGGTGATCTAATTCCTCAAAAAGAAGAAGGTTTTTCTTTTGCTGACTTTGTTGATTATAAAATGGCTGTGGAATTACTAAAACATGATTCTGAAAAAAGAATGGTAAAAAATGCGATAAAAATATATGAAAGTTTTAGGGGAAAATAATGTCTTTCTCAAATAAAATAAAAAAAGAATTATCCATAGTAAAAATTAATAGCAAACTGGAAGCCTTAATAGAATTGTCTTCTATATTAAAATCAAATGCAAGCATTTCAATAAGAAATGCTTTTATTAATATAAACTTTTCTACGGAAAGTGAGTACGTTGTAAAAAGAATATATAAACTTATTGATTATATATATGATTATGAATCTGTAATAAGTAGATTTGAAAATAATTCAATTATGAAGAAAGGTATATATAATATATCTGTTGAAGATGAAAACATAGTAAATAAAATTTTATCAGATTCAGGATTTGATTTTTATGGAAACTATACTACTAAAATAGAAGTAATATTTTCAAGAATAAAAAGTTTAGAAGCAAAGGGAATATCATCATATTTGAGAGGATTATTTATAGGCTCAGGCAGTATGGTTGATCCAAATAAGAATTATCATTTAGAAGTTATCTTTACTACTAAAGATGATTTGGACCTAGCTTGTAAAGTGCTAGAGTATGCTAAAATAGATGTATTAAAAGGTGAAAGAAAAGGAAAATATTTAATTTATATAAAAAATTCAGAAATTATTTCTAATTTTTTAAATATTATAAAAGCCAATAGAGCTTTATTGGAGCTTGAAAATATTAAAATAGAAAAAGAAATAAGAAATGATACTAATAGAAGGATAAATTTTGATATGGCTAATATAAATAAAACAGTTAATACAGCGCAAAAACAATTAAAATATATAGAAATTTTGGAAATGAAAAATAAAGTACCGGAAAATCTAAAAGAGTTAGTAAAATTAAGAAAAAAATATCCTGCGGATTCCTTAAAACAACTTGCTGAAAAATTTGATCCACCAATATCAAAATCGAGCGTATCATATAAAATGAATATGTTGAAATCATTAGCTGAAAAAGAAGAAAAAAAATAA
>NZ_JBFNFI010000014.1:0-52133 GCF_046035495.1 Helcococcus sp. KG196 | reverse complement strand
GGAATTGCCGTTTTCGGCAATTCCGTCTGCTTTTTGAAGCATTGTCGACGAACTTAACCCTAGTTTTACGGACAAATTCGCTATATTCCCATTAACAATCTGCCCCATTACCATATGCAGTAATTTATCCACTTCCAAATGATGCATATACCCCACCAAACACACTATTCCGCCAAACCATGCTATTTTCCCCAACTATACTATTCTCACTGCCAGTCTTTAACTACTGTTTATATTAAAAAATCCTTAGATTTATCCAACTTCTGATAGTTCGAATAAAATCTAAGGATTTGTCTTTTATGCTAATAAATCTCTATACTCTTCTTTTTTATCAAATTCTGTTTTCACGAAAGAACATATAGGATGTATCTTCACTCCTTCTTTTCTTGCATTTTCAACAAGGCATTCGACTAATTTTGAACCGATTCCTCTTCCCCCATATTCTTTTTCGACTGCTGTGTGATTTGCAATCCATTGGCCATTTAAATGATTATATGTGCAAACTCCAACCAGTTTATCTGAATCGTATGCTGCTGATCTATTTTTATCTTTTTCAAATACTATCTTAATCATAAATATACCTCTTTTCTGTTTTTTTATACTTGTTTTATACCCAAAAAGGTCAAATATATTCATGACAATATTAATCTTATCACAAGGCTCCTAATCCCAGTTAAATATATTTTAACCATAAATACATTAAAGTTTATTCTTTTTGAAAAATGGATTCTATGACTTTTAATTTTTTATTGTCAAAATCAATCTCTATTTCACAGCCTAAAGGAATTATACATCTAGGATATGAATGTCCGAAGTTTACATTGTATAAAACTGGTGTATCTAGATTTGAAA
This sequence comes from Helcococcus sp. KG196, assembly GCF_046035495.1. NCBI lineage: Bacteria > Bacillati > Bacillota > Tissierellia > Tissierellales > Peptoniphilaceae > Helcococcus > Helcococcus sp. KG196. The sequence continues at coordinate 51,281 of NZ_JBFNFI010000014.1, read as the reverse complement.
ATACCTTATTATATATTTCCTTGTACTCCTCATAATATGTTTCATCAACGGGTTTTCCAACTATAACAGCTTTAACTGCTTCCAAAATTCCCCTATTTTTAAATTCTATAAGAATGTTTTCTAATTTTTCCGGATGCATCTTTTCACCACTTGTTTCTATAAACAGAACTTTTTCTTTCCATTCTTCAAGCGTAGGTAAAACTGCATATTTTTCAACTACTTGTGAAACTCCTCTTCCTATAAAGTCTAACAGAGCATCTCCAATTGTGTCTAAACAACCACCATATAATTTGCCGGTTACTTTACCTTTGGAGTTATTTAAGACTTCAAATCCATGTGTTTCTTGTCTTCTTGGTCTTTTTACACCCAATTGATCCGGTCCGTAACTATCTCGATCCAGATACCAAATGTCAGCACTTTCTATTTCGAATCCGTCATTTTCTTCAAAATATAAATCAAAATATTTTCTTGTATAAGGTAAAATATCATCTTCCAACTCTGCAATGTCTACTAAGTATGCAGGCCCATAAAATGTATTTAAGCCTAATTTTTGAAACATTAAATGATTCATAGTCGTATCGGAAAAACCTGTAAATAGTTTAGGTTTTTCCTTTACTAATCTAATAAATTCTTCATCTTCTAATAAAAATTCATATGTCCTATATGTGTCAAGTCCACCTATAGCAGTCATAATGGCTTTAATGGAGTCGTCCTTAAATGCAGCCTTTAAGTCTTCAGCTCTAGCTTGTGGATTTTCATCCAAATATTTTATTCCCTTTTTAGAATTTGGCATATAAACAACTTCCAAACCATATTGCTCTTCCAATCTTTTTTTAGCCAAATCTCTTTGATGCTTTGTAAACTCTTCACCTAAAATTCCTAATGATAGACTTACAATAGCAATTTTATCGCCTCTTTTTAATTTTTTCGGTTTAATCATTATAATTTATCAGAATTATATTAAATTCTACACTCCTTCTCTAATTAAATTTTTATTTTTAACTATTTAAATCACATTATAATTTATAATAGTAAAAATAAATTAAACATTTATACACTCTATTTTTTTATTCGCTTAAATAAAACAAATGTAATTATAATTTCCACTAAAACAAATATTAAAAATAATATTTGCACAATTAGATGCTGTTTACTTATACCACTTAAAAGCACATAATCCCAAGTCGCATGATAAATTACAATCAATAATATATTTTTAGTGTATTTATAAACTGTTGCAAAAAATAATCCTGCAACAAAAGTGGAAATTAATTGTGATAAAACTTGATTAAATGCAAGTCCTCCCAATATATTAACTGCATGCAACAATGAAAAAGCTGATGCTGATATTATCAATGCTTTTGTAAACCCTTTTTCTTTATGTAAATTAGTAAACACAACTCCCCTATATATAAGTTCTTCACTTATGCCTACAAGTATAGCTCCAATCAAAGGTACAAAAAATGAAGTTGAAAAACTAAATTTTTTATAAATTGTAAAAATACCTATAGATAGCAACGCAGCAAATAGACAATTAACAATAATACAATTTGACTTGTCGGTATCAATATCTACTCTATATTTGCTATAAATTATTAAAGAAAATATAGTCAAAACAGATAAAAATGGCAATATCATCTTGATAAAGTTTGGATTACTATATTCTACATGATAAATATGTTTTGATACGAAAATACCAAGTGCCATGATAAATGTATAAATTAATAATATTTTATAAACTTTTTTCATAATTTTATATTAAGGTAATCCTTAACCCTCCTTCTTTTATATTGAATTATACCATATTTTCACCATTTAGGCATATTAAATTATCCTGCTATATAAACTATATATCGTGTTTAAATATAAAAATAGCACTATATATTGTATTTAAATCTTGAAATATAACTTTATATAGTATATAATCAGAAATAAATATTTGGAGGATATATGTATATAATAGTAGATTCAATCACCGGCAATTCAATAAAATTCGCAATTAAAACAGGATACACATACATGAAAGTCAAGGATAGAAAAAATATAAAAGAAGGAGATAAGTTTTTACTAATTACAAGATGTCAAAATTTTGGTGAAATTCCGATGAATACACAACTTCTTTTAGATAAATATCACGATCAGTGCATAGGTGTTGCAGTTTCAGGTAATAGAAATTGGGGAAAACATTTTGGTATATCCGGAGATTTAATCGAAAAGCAATACAATATTAAATGTATATTAAAATTTGAAGGTACAGGTTATCCTCACGAAGTTGAAATTGTAAAAAAATTTATTGAACAATATGAAAGGGAGCATAATGATTAACGAAAATACAAATATTTCACCATGGATATTACTTAATAATCAAGTAATTGATGGTGAAGGAAATATAAAAGATTTAAGTAAAGATAAGGAAGCGGCACGTTCTTATTTTTTAAATGAGGTAAACAAAAAAACAAGGTTTTTTCACTCTTTGGAAGAAAAAATTGAATATCTTACAGAAAATGAATATATTGAAAAAGAATTTTTAGAAAAATATTCAATGGAAGAAATTAAGCAAGTTTTTGAATATGCCTATGCTAAAAAATTTAGATTTCCAACGTATATGGGGGCATTTAAATTCTATAATGACTACGCATTAAAATCAAAAGATCACGCAGAGATTTTAGAAAGATATGAAGATAGACTTTCATTTATAGCACTTTATCATGCAGATGGAAATATTGAAAAGGCAATGGAATTGATTAAAAGATTAATCGCACAAGATTTTACCCCTGCAACACCTACATTGTTAAACACAGCTAAAAAGCATAGAGGCGAATTTGTTTCTTGTTTTTTATTGGAAATAAATGATTCTCTAAACGATATAGCAAGAGGTTCTGAATTTGCAATGCAGCTTTCAAAAATTGGTGGAGGAGTTTCTCTGCATCTATCAAATCTAAGAGCAAAGGGTGAAACTATAAAAGGTCACCCAAATGCTGCAAAGGGTGTAGTAGGAGTAGCAAAATTGCTTGATAATGCTTTTAGATATGCTGACCAAATGGGACAAAGACAAGGTGCCGGTGCCGCATATTTAAATATTTTTCATGCGGATATTGAAGATTTTATCTATACAAAAAAACTTAATGCTGATGATGATATAAGGCTTAAAACTCTTTCACTGGGAGTTGTGATACCTGATAAATTTTTGGAACTTGCTAAAGAAGATAAGGATATGTATCTATTTTATCCAAAAACTGTTTATGATGAATATAAAATACCGTTTGGAGACTTAGCAATTCACATTGATAAATATTATGATGAAATGGTAGAAAATCCAAGAATCAGAAAGAAAAAAGCAAACCCAAGAAAATTACTTGAAATGATTGCTCAAGTGCAAGGCGAATCAGGATATCCATATATCATGTATGCTGATAATGTAAATAATTCAAATCCACTAAATAGAGATGTAAAATTCTCTAATTTATGTACAGAAATATTACAGCCATCAGTAGTTTCAACATATGCCGACTATGATAAGAGAGATTTAGACGAAATCGGTCAAGATATCTCATGTAATTTAGCAAGTGGGCATATGGCAAATATGATGAACAATAAATCAATAAAAGAAACAGTATTTGCTGCTATGGATATTATGAATTCAGTAAGTGAAAAAACTAATTTATCATATATTCCAAGTATTGCAAAAGGAAATAATTTAATGAGGTCTGTTGGATTCGGTATCATGGGGCATCATGGATATATAGCTGAAAAGAAAATATACTTTGGCTCAAAAGAGGACTTAGAGCTAATAGATGTATTCTTTAATATTGTAAATTACTGGTCGTTAGTTCATTCTATGAATAAGGCAAAAGAAACCGGGTTAAAATTTGATAAATTTGAAGAAAGCGACTATGCTTCCGGAAAGTATTTTGAAAACAGAGGTGAAATTTTGCCAAATACAGAAAAAGTAAAAGAATTATTTGAAGGCATTTACATTCCTACTGATGAAGATTGGAAAAATCTAAAAGAAGATGTAATGAAATATGGACTATACAATTCTAACAGACTTGCAGTAGCTCCAAACGGAAGCTCCGGATATGTAATGAGTGCAACTCCTTCTATTACACCGATAAAGCAGTTAATTGAAGAAAGAACTTACGGAAATTCTAAATCCTACTTCCCGGCTCCTGCATTGGATAAGTCATTACACTACTATACAACGGCTTATGAAATGAATAAATACAAGATAATAGATGTGATTGCAACAGCTCAAAAGCATGTAGATCAGGCAATATCGTTTGAATTGTGCATAACAAGTGATTTGACAACAAGAGATTTACAAAGATTTTACCTATATGCTCATTATCAAGGAATTAAGACACTTTATTACACAAGAACTCAAAAGCTTAAAGTAACTGAATGCGAAGCTTGTTCAATTTAAGGAGATAATTATGACACATATTTACACAGGTGCAAACTGGAATAACAACGACGACGAATTTACACAATTATTTTATCAACAAAATTTATCACAATTTTGGAGACCTGAAGATATTTCTCTACAGTCCGACTTAAATGTATGGAATACTCTTCCGGAACATGTAAAAAAAGCTTATGTTAGAAATTTACAGGTTTTGACGTTTTTAGACACTTACCAAGGTGATATAGGGATGCCTGTAGTTTCACGTTCTTTAGATGATGACCAACATCAAAGAAAAGCGATAATAAACTTCATGGCAGCTATGGAAAATGCTGTGCATGCAAAGTCATATTCCAATATTTTTATGACATATCTAAACGGTAGTGAAATAGACGAGTTATTCAAATGGGGTGAAAATAACAAAGAATTACAAGCATTTCTAAATTTAATCGTAGGACAATATAAAGATCTTGACAAATTAACTTATGAAAAAAATTACGGATTTAAAAAAGTAGACCCGTTAAAGTTTAAGATTGCTCAATATAAAGCCTGCGTTGCATCAACATTTTTAGAAACATACTTGTTCTATTCTGGCTTCTACTATCCACTATACTTCTACGGACAAGGCAAACTAATGCAAGCCGGAGAAATTATAAACCTAATTTTAAGAGATGAATCCATACATGGAGTTTATATCGGGAAAATAGCAATAGAACTTTATAGAGAATTTGACGAAAAATTACAAAAAAAATTACACTCTTGGGCAATGGATTTAATGAGTAAACTATATGGTCATCAATTAACGCTAATCGAAAGTATATATGACGAAGTGGGCTTATCTCATGACGTTAAGGTATTTGTCAGATACAATGCAAATAAAGCACTGATGAATATAGGTTTTGACCCATATTTTGAATATGAAGAGGTAAATCCGGTTATATTAAATGGTCTAAATACTGAAACAAAAACTATGGACAATTTCTCAATGAAGGGCAATGGATATCAAAAAATGGTTACCGAATCAATAAAAAATGAAGATTTTGAATTTAAAAAACCTAAAATTAAATAAAAAAGAAAATAAAAAATTCCGACTTATAAATCGGAATTTTTTTATTTATTATTCATCTTTTTTTCTTGTTGCAACTAATGCTGCTCCTGCTGCTAATGCAGTCACTACACTTGTTATTACACCTAAATCTCCTGTTTCAGGATTTTGTTTATTTTCAGATGGTTTTTGTTGTGGTTGTGGTTTAATTTCTGGCTTATTATTTGAATCTTTATTTTCAACAACTGTTAATGTTGTCTTTAAGATTGAAGAATAATATTTATCTGTCTCTTTTGATACCACTTCTACTACATATTTTCCTAATGGCAATGTTTCCAAGTAGGAATTTTTCAATGTAACCATTGTGCTTCCATCTTTCACTTCGTAATTTGAAGGATCTAATACTTTTCCACCAACTCTAATTTCTACAAATGATGAAATTTCTGCATCTGTCTTGATTACTACATCTTTCATCGAACCTTTTACATATTTTACTGATTCTTCAGTTAATAGATGTGGTTTTATCTTTGTATTGCCAGGTTTTTGTTGTCTTATTTTATCTAATTGAGATTTTCTACCTTCCAAATCTTCTTTCTTCCAAGCATCCGATAGACCTTCTAAATCTTTATTTATTTTAGCTCTCTTTTCTTTTTCTTTAGCTTCTTTTAGTAGTCTTTCTCTTTCTGCTTGTCTATGTGCTTTTTCTCTTTCTTTAGCTTCTTTTAGTAGTCTTTGTCTATTTTGTTCTCTTTCGCCTTTTTTATCTGTTTTAGTCCAAGCATCTGATAGACCTGAAAGTTCTTCGTTGATACGTTTCTTTTCTGATTCATTTTTTTCTTTTGCAATATCTAATGCAATATCTAAACTGTCATCAGTATCTGAATCTATAAGTACAACCTTATAATCATCTTTTTGTTTTTTGCTTAAATATTTTAAGGATTTGATTTTATCAAAAGCTTCCTTATTTTTATTGTTTCTTTCTTCTGCAATTTCAGAAACTACTTTGTTGCTTTCCGCATTATCATCAGTAAGTACTGCTTTATAGTCATTTTTCTTTCTTTCACTCAAATATTCCAACTTATCAATTTTATTGTTTACTTGATACTTTGTGTTATTTGCTTCAACTATATTATGCATTTCTGATTCAGCTTTTTCTATCTTTTGAGTCAATTCTTTATTAAGCTCTTTTTCCTTTTTCTTTTGTTCAGATGAATCATGACTATTTCTTATATCTCTTTGTTTAGCTTCTACTTCTCTTTCTAAATCCTTTAGCTTTTCTGTTAATTTAGATACTACGTCAAAATATTCAGCTCCAAATCTTGAACTTGTCATATAAGATGATCTTACTCTATCAACGTAATCTCTTAATTCTTCTAATTTTTCTTCTACTTTTTCTGATAATTCATTTCTTTCAGTGTTTTCTTTTTTAGCTTCTTCAGATATTTTATTTATACTTGATTTAAATTCTTCAAGCTTATCTTTACTTCCTTGAACTTCAGCAATTTTTTTTATAAATTCTGTTTGTTCTTCTTTAGATAATTCTTTTAATTCTCTAATTTTCTTAATAACATCTCGTCTTGCAATAAACACTTCAGGATCTATTTGTTCATCTTCTCTCCAAATATCCTGAGCATAAGCTACTGCCCCATTGGAAAAATCAGCTCCATAGATATTGGAAACTCCAAGTATAGTAAATGCCCCTACTACAACAGAAACTACCCCTATAGATAATTTTCTTATAGAATATCTTAATATTCTATTTCGATTATTTTTTCCTTTCATATTTTCTCCTCCTCAATATTTTCTGCAATTCAAATGTATATAAGCTTTACGTGTTTAATTATTATATACAACTGTATAATTATTATATATAACAAACAGAATAATTTTTCAATACTATTGAGTTTTTATGTATGTAAAAATCTAATTTTATTAATAATTTTTAATAAATGAAAAATAATCAATTTTTTCACTTATTTTGCTTGAGTTTATTTTTATGAAATAGTATATATTTTTCTATTTAATAACATATATTTTTAATTAAGTTTATAATGCACATTAAATCCCCACAATTGATTTATATAATACAATGCATTATAATATTTATAATGATACAAGGAGGATTAATGAAAAAGATAATTTTAAGTGCTGATTCGACATGTGATTTATCGTCTGATTTGTTAGAAAAATATAAGATTCATACATTGCCATTATACATTAATTTGGATGATAAAGAATATAAAGATATGATAAATATCACACCTGATTTTATATATGATTATTATGACAAAAACAAAATTTTACCTAAAACTGCTGCTCCAAGCATTGGTGACTATCTAGGTCACTTTGAACAATGGAATAATGAAGACTATGATATTATTCACGTAAGCATAGGCTCAGGTATATCAGCTTCATATCAAAACGCAACTTTAGCAGCAAATGAGTTGGATAATGTATATGTAATTGATTCAAAGTCTCTTTCAACCGGTTCCGGTGCTTTATTGGTTGAGGCATATGAAATGATTAATGAAGGAAAGTCGACCGATGAAATAGTTGAAAGATTGAAGGAATTGAGAGAAAAATTAGATGTAAGTTTTATTATTGATTCTCTAACATATTTAAGAGAAGGCGGTAGATTAACTGCTTTACAAGCTTTCGGTGCTAACTTACTAAATATTAAGCCAAGCATATTTGTTTCATCACAAAAAAATGGACAAATGGATGTGGGAAATAAATACAGAGGAAATATAAATAAGGTATTTATAAAATTTTTCAAGGACAAACTCGAAGATAATGATGAAATTGATTTAAGACGCATATATCTTACACATTCCGGAGCAGATGAAGCCGATATCGAATTAGCTAAAAATACTATTTCATCTCTTAAAAATTTTGAAGAAATAATTGTAAACAAAGCAAGTTGTACAATATCTTCACATTGTGGTAGAAATACCTTTGGAATAATTTTCTTAAAGAAATAGATTGCCGAGCTATTGACATTAATAATATAAGTAAGATGAAGAGCTGTGAAGGTTCTGACAGGTAAGTAAAATAAAATACTAACAGATAAAAGCAAAGAGAGAGAAAATTAAATTTCTCTCTCTTTTTGTAAAATCTTAAAGTTCAATTGAGTAAAAAATAATAGGTATTTATTTATTATCTCATTTTTTAAAATCTTATTTTTGCGATACCAACTATACCGATTTATATCATATAATCTTGATAAACCCTCTATTATTGTTAATTATAATATAAAAAGAACTGCTACAAAATATTTCGCAACAGCTCCTTCAATATATATTTACTATCTCTCAAAAACTACATTTCCATCTTTGAATTCTTTTATCATTGCTTGACTATAAACTTCATACCCCTTTTCTCTATATAGTCTACCACCTTCTTGAAATGATTTTTCTATAGCTATTCCAATTCCCTCAATCTTTGCTCCTGATTGATTACATAAATCTATTAATCCACCTAATGCTTTTCCGTTTGCCAAAAAGTCATCTATTATCAAAACATTGTCATCTTGTGTCAAATATTTTTTTTCAACTCTTATCTCATATTCTCTATCTTTTGTAAATGAGTAAACTGTACTTTTCCAAGCGTCATCAACTAATGTTTTTGAAGCTATTTTTTTAGCAAATACCATTGGTACCTTGAAAAAGAATGCTGTTGTAAGTGCTATTCCTATTCCTGAAACCTCAAGAGTCAAAACTTTTGTAATTTTTTTATCTTTAAACTTTTCGTAAAAATCTTTTCCCATCTTCATAAATAAGTTTGGATCTACTTGATGATTTAAAAAACTATCAACTTTTAAGATATTTCCTGATAAAACTCTTCCGTGTTTTACAATCATTTCTTCTAACAATTTCATTATTATGCCTTCTTTCTGTCCTTTAATATAATATTTAATATAAGTGCAACAAGTGTACCTGTTGAAATACCTGACGATAAAATCATTTTCAACGCTTCAGGTAGTCCATTTAGAATTTCCGGTTTTACTGTTACGCCGATTCCCAGTGCGAATGCTACTGAAATTATAAGCAGTTCTCTATCACCAAGTTTTATCGCAGATAATGTCTTTACCCCTTGGGCTGCGACAAGGCCAAACATTATTATACCTACTCCTCCTAAAACAGGCTGTGGCATTACTGAAATTAATGCACTTAATTTTGGAAATACACCTAATAATGTTAATATGACACCTGCAATAATCATAACATATCTACTTGCAACTTTTGTCAACGTGATTAATCCGACATTTTGCGAAAATGACGTATTTGGACCTGCTCCAAACAATCCTGAAATCATTGAACCTATACCATCTGCTAAAACCCCATTTGCAACCCTGTCACTTGAAAGTTTTACTTTTGAAGCTTCCCCTATTGCCATCATAATACCTGTGGTTCCAATCGTCGAAACAACAAATGCCGGCACAAATGATAATGTTGATGATAAGTCAAATTTTATTCCGTTTCCTAAAATATTTGGAATTGCTACCCATGATGCATCTGCAACCGGCTTTAGGTCTACCATACCTAATGGTAGGCAAATCAAATAACCAAATACCATTCCTATAAACACTGCTGCCGATGACCAAATTCCTTTTCCATAGTGATTTAAGAATATTGTAAATAGCATAATTACAAATGCTACTCCCAGATTTTGTAATGAACCATAATTTGAAGCTCCCACTCCACCTGCTGCCCAATCAACACTAACCGGCAATAATGTTATACCGATAAGCGATACAACTGTCCCGGTAATCAATGGTGGGAAAAATTTGATAATTTTCTTTATAAATCTACTTAAAATAATTTCAACAAATGAACCTGTAATTGTAGCTCCTATAATTCCCGCTATGCCAAATTTAGCTCCAACACTTATAGACGGATTTACAAATGTAAAGTCTGTACCCATCATGCCCGGCACTCTTGACCCAATTTTCCATACACCTTTTGATTGCAAAATAGTCGTCAATCCTGATGCAAATATTGTCGCTGATACCATAACCGAAGTTGTAGCAACATCAAATTTTAATGCTGAACAAACAACTAATGGCACAGCAATTATCCCCGCAAAAGCTGCTAAAATATGTTGCAATGCAAGTATAATACTTACTCCCACAGGTGGCTTAGAATCGATAGAATAAATCAACTCATCTTCATTCTTACTATTAAATTGTTCTTTCATATAATTCCTCCAAAAAATATTTAAAAACAAAAAAGACTTTCTCACGTTTTGAGTTAGAAAATCTTTAAAATGTCAATCCTAACCCATAGACTATAATTTTTGGTTATAGGTAGATACGCCCCACCATATTAAGGGCTTATATGAGTTTAATATTCTTTTTTGTAATTATTTCTAATATGATAACATAGTAACTTTATCATTTCAATATTTTTAACTACTTTTTATAAATTTAATTCTTGAACTGTCAGACATATATGGCATATCTCTGCACCCTACACAATCAATTATAGCTCTTTTTTGTTGTCAGACATATACAATCTAATAATATCTTAAAAGGTCAAAACCATAACCCACAAACCATATACATTTATGTAACAGAGCACAACACAAGAACACAACACAATTTTAATATTGTACCTCTTTTTGTCAATTTATTATATCATCAACTAGATTTAGATAAGATGTGTAATGATACTACTTTTTATATATTAATCAATTTCATCAAAATCCTCAGGATCTAGATAAAATGCGTAATGATACTACTTTTTATAAATTGATATATTTTATCAAAATCCTTAGGATCTAGATAAAATGTGTAATGATACTACTTTTTATAAATTGATATATTTTATTAAAATCCTCAGGATCTAGATTAAATGCGTAACGATACTACTGAAAATAATAAAAATGAATGCAAATTATTGGATGTAATTAATATGCTAATGCCTCGTTTATTAGTTGTAATTAATATACTGATGCCTCGTTTATTAGTTGTAATTAATATACTGATGCCTCGTTTATTAGTTGTAATTAATATACTGATGCCTCGTTTATTACACAATCTTCTAAATTATCTTCATATGATTATGATTTTTTAACAACTTTATTTTGGATTATAATATGTTTAAGATAAAAATATATTATTTACAACCGTTTCAAATTTAATAATTTAGTTACAAGAATCGACGAATAAAACCCAACTGACAAATTACAAATTACAAAAGAACACTTGAAAAATACGATTTAGTGATTTTAGATGAACTAGGATATATCTCATTTGATAAAGTTGGTTATGAAATACTATTTAATTTACTATCATCAAGAAATAATAAATGTTAAATAATGTTAACAAATAATTTAACATTGTAATTAACAACTAATTTAACACTGTAAAGATGGGAGGAAGTATTTAAGGTTCCTATGCTTACAGGTGCAATAATTGATAGATTAGCCTATAGGGCACATATTATGGATATGTCCGCAATTTCATGTATCTCAAATATTTTTGCAATTTACAGGTAATTCCTGTCCCATAAATTCATGTATCTCAAATATTTTTACAATTTACAGGTAATGGCGGAGGCGAAATTTCATGTATCTCAAATATTCCTTCGATTTACAGGTAATCTGAGATCGGCAGCCCTCGGCAATTCATGTATTGAGATTATTTTTTAATATTACAGGTAAAGGCAGAGGCGAAATTTCATGTATCTCATATATTTCTTCGATTTACAGGTAATCTGAGATCGGCAACACTCGGCAATTCATGTACTGCTATTATTTTTCAATATTACAGGTAATGCCTGTCCCATAAATTCATGTATCTCATATATTTTTAAAATTTACAGGTAATCTGATATCGGCTGCCCTTGACAATTCATGTACTGCGATTATTTTTTAATATTACAGGTAATGACACCCTCACAATTTCATGTATCTCATATATTTTTGCAATTTACAGGTAATCTGAGCTCGGCAACACTCGGCAATTCATGTACTGCGATTATTTTTTAATATTACAGGTAATGCCATCCTCACAATTTCATGTATTTCAAATATTTTTACAATTTACAGGTAATGTGAGCTCGGCAGCCCTCGGCAATTCATGTACTGCGATTATTTTTCAATATTACAGGTAATGACCCCCCACAATTTCATGTATTTCAAATATTTTTACAATTTACAGGTAATGCGAGCTCGGCTGCCCTCGGCAATTCATGTACTGCGATTATTTTTTAATATTACAGGTAATGCCATCCTCACAATTTCATGTATCTCATATATTTTTGCAATTTACAGGTAATCTGAGATCCGCAACACTCGGAAATTCATGTACTGCTATTATTTTTCAATATTACAGGTAATGGCGGAGGCGAAATTTCATGTATCTCATATATTTCTTCGATTTACAGGTAATGGCGGAGGCGAAATTTCATGTATCTCATATATTTCTTCGATTTACAGGTAATGGCAGGGCGGTGCTCATGTATAACAAAATTTTCTTTCATTTACAGGTAATGCTTGCCCCATAAATTCATGTATCTCATATATTTTTGCAATTTACAGGTAATCTGAGCTCGGCTGCACTCGGCAATTCATGTACTGCAATTATTTTTCAATATTACAGGTAATGCCACCCTCACAATTTCATGTATCTCATATATTTTTGCAATTTACAGGTAATGCGAGCCCCGCTGCCCTCGACAATTCATGTACTGCAATTATTTTTCAATATTACAGGTAATGGCAGAGGCGAAATTTCATGTATCTCATATATTTCTTCGATTTACAGGTAATGGCAGGGCGGTGCTCATGTATAACAAAATTTTCTTTCATTTACAGGTGCTTTGAGCCCGGTAACACCACCCCCACACACAATTTCATGTATCTCAAAGCTTCTCATTATTCGTTTATTTCGACGTTCCTTAGATATAGGAAAAAGGCTCCGCACAATATGTACAATAAACCGAAGATTATATATTCATACTCTAAAAATTCGGTTATATAGTATCCTAAAAATCCTCCGAGTATAAATGCACATATGGATTTTATATAAAATAGCATATATCTTAATTGTCTTTTATTTCCTTTTATATATTGACCAAAAGAAAATCCGGCGTCAGTTATATATCCTGTAATATGACTTGTCCTTACAGTTACACCTTTATAACTAATAAATAAGCCATTTTGTAATCCCATCCAAAATGTTATCAGGTACAATGCTCTAAATCCTATATTGATATATTGTAAAAAAATCAATACTATTCCTCCTGAAATGAGAATCCATGCATATCTCTTCTTTGCAAGTTTTATTTTTCTATGAAAAATAATGCCTGAAATAGTTGCTCCTAAAAAAAAGAATACTATCAATACAATAAATCTATAAACGGGGATGTTTCCTTGAAAGTTACTAAGTGCAATCCAGCTGCCATTTCCTGTGTGATGCGTAACTGTTGCACCAAAAGTCTTTATAGCATATACATTCATAATTCCTGAGAGTAATGTAATCCAGTATATCCAAAGTTTGAATTTTGTATGTGATTTACTAATTATTTCTCTTTCTAAAGTTGTTTGCTCTTTTTTCATAAATACTCCAAATAAAAAAGCTAGATTGTGAACTGTCCTACTCAAAATTGGTTTTTTAGGTCCAACTTTTTGGGGTCAGTTCATTGTAGAATCTAACTCTGTTCATTTTATTAAATTAATTAATCTTTGTAAACTACATCTTTGTTATTTAACCATGCGTACCCGAATCCTAAGATTAATCCTCCTCCAACAAGATTTCCTAGAAATGCAAATGTCCACTGCCTAATTACATTTACAATGTTTAATCCTATTACATTTTTACCATATTGTGAAAAACCTACTAGTGAGAATGATCCAAAGTTTGCAATTACGTGGTCTAATCCTAGATATACAAACATAAATATTGCTGATAAAATAATGCCTACTTTTGCATTTTCATCTTTTACAAGCATGAATGCAATAATTGCAATATTTACAAATACATTTGCCAATATACCGCCACTCATAATTTCCGAACTACTATGTGCTAGTTTACACTCAACGATTTTAACAAGCATACTTGTATCTTTTAGCGAATGTAAAACAGATGTGTTGCTTACCAATATCCCAATCGCAGCTGCTCCAACTAAATTAAAAAATGTGCAAACTAGTAAAATCTTTACCGCCTTACTAAATTTTATTTTTCTCAAATATGTACCTGCTGTTAAATACATCATGTTTGATGTCGCTAATTCTGCATTTAAAAATAATATGTAAATAAGTCCCCAAGAAAATAAAAATGCATACATAAATTTTCCAAGGTTTGGGTGAATTGTATTTAAATAATCAGCTGCAACTACGCCGGCTAGAGTTGTCATAGCAAGGGCAGCTCCTGCAAATATAGATCTTAAAGCGTATCTTGCAATACTTTTTTCAATTAAATCAATTTTTTTATTGCAGTTATAGGTAATTTTTTCTATAAATAATGACTCTTTCATTTAATCTCCTATACTATATAATAGCTAAAACATAAATTTTTTTAATAATATATAAAATCAACATTTTATATTATGTGCATTAAAAAGGGACTAAAAACTATATTTTTAATCCCTCAATATGTTTTATAATCTAATAATTTCTACTCTACCCATACACCGTCGGCATCTACAACCCAACCATTAATTGTTGTTGATTTAGCCATTTTACCGTCTGATAATAAGTAGTACCATTTGTTATCTGTATGTTTTACCCATCTATTTTTTGCCATCTTTCCATTTTCTAATAGGTAGTACCAGTTTCCATCTTTGTACTCTACCCATTTATTTACAGCCATATCGCCATCTTCATTTAAATAGTACCATGATGAATAGTCTTCATCATATAACCAATCTGATTTTGCCATCTTTCCATTTCCTAATAGGTAATACCATTTGTTATTTTTGTATTTTACCCATTTATTTGCAGCCATATCGCCTTTTTCATTTAAATAGTACCATGATGAATATTCTTCGTCGTATAGCCAATATGATTTTGCCATTTTACCGTTTCCTAATAGGTAATACCATTTGTTATTTTTGTATTTTACCCATTTATTTACAGCCATATCGCCATCTTCATTTAAATAGTACCATGATGAATATTCTTCGTCATATATCCAATCTGATTTTACTAATTCGCCTTTATCATTTGTGAAGTACCATTTTTCTTCTTTCTTTTCCCAACCTTTTTTAATTTCAGGTTTCGATTGTTCTTGTTGTTTTTTTCTTTCTTCTTCTTTTTGTTTTCTTTCAGCTTCTGCTTTCTTAAAAGCTTCTTGTGCTTCTTTTAATTTTCTTGCTTTCTCAGCATCTCTAAAAGCTTTTTGTGCTTCTTTTAATTTTCTTGCTTTCTCAGCATCTCTAAAAGCTTTTTGTGCTTCTTTCAATTTTCTTGCTTTCTCAGCATCTCTAAAAGCTTTTTGTGCTTCTTTCAATTTTCTTGCTTTCTCAGCATCTCTAAAAGCTTTTTGTGCTTCTTTCAATTTCTTTTCAGCTTCTGCTTTTCTTTGTTCTTTTGTTAATTTTTTATGATCTTCTTTCTTTTCTTCCTTCTTTACTTCTTCCTTCTTTTCTTCCCCAGCAAATGAAACACTTTGTGCTCCAACAGCCCCAAAGAAAATTGAAAATGCTAAAATTCCTGAGCACAATCCTGCACTTAATTTTCTCATACCATATTTAGGCTTTTTTTCGATATTATTTCTTTTAAACATATCTAATCCTCCAAAAATATTAATTTATATCTAAACATACAATGCTTATATGCTTACTTACTAAGTATACTAAATATTTTTTTATTATGTCAAATATTATATTTATTTTAATCAAATTTTTATATAAAGGCGAACTAAAAATTATGTATAGCAAAAAAGGATAAACTTGATTGTCTATCCTTTTAATGTATTTAGTTTTTATCTATTTTTCCAAATACCGTTTGCGTCTACATACCAACCATTAATTGTTGTAGATTTAGCCATTTTACCATCTCCTAATAAATAGTACCAGTTATTATCTGTATGTTGTATCCATTTATTTACAGCCATATCTCCGCCATTGTTGAAGTAGTACCATGATACATATTTTTTGTCATATACCCACTCTGATTTTGCCATCTTTCCATTTTTTAATAGGTAGTACCATCTGTTTGTGTGTTTTACCCATTCTGAAACTGCCATTTTACCATTACCTAATAGATAATACCAATTGTTGTCAGTATGTTTTACCCATTTTGAAACTGCCATCTTTCCATTTTCCAATAGATAATACCAGCTACCATCTGAATATTGCACCCATTTATTACTTGTCATTTCGCCGTATTCATTTAAGTAATACCATGATGAATATCCTTCGTCGTATATCCAAGAAGATCTAACAAATTTTACACCGTCATTTGTGTAATACCATTTTTCAGATACTTTGTTCCAACCTTTTTTATATTTTTGATTTTGGTTATTTCTTCTATCTCTAGCTGTTTCGTCTTCTCTTCTTTCTCTTTCTTTTCTTCTCTGTCTTTCCTCTTCTGTTTCGTCTTCAATATCTTCTTTCTTTGGTTCTTCTTTCTTAGGTGAATCTTTTTTAGGAGTTTCTGTTTTTGGTTTTTCTTCTTTAGGAGTTTCTGCTTTTGGTTTTTCTTCTTTCTTTTCACTTTCTACCGGTTTATTAAAATCAGATTTATAAAATGTAGCTACTACATATTCGGGACCGGTTATTTGAACAGATCTAAGATTTTCTAATGTATCAAATCCTAATAAATTTAAAACCTTTGTATCATGATTATATTTTACAGTGATAGGATTTTTAAAATCATTATTATATTTTATAGTTTCTGTTAACTCTGAAGCTGATTTATTATTTAGCTTTATTTTTCCATTCTCTATACATATTTTTTCTTTTTTGATACCTTTATAATCTCCATGAGAGTCATTATAAGCAATATCTAAAATTATTGTCCTTCCACTTAAATTTGTAACTTCTATAGCTTTATTGACAATTTTAGCATGAATTTTAAAAGATTCTAAATATTCCCTATGCTCTTTATCACTCCTAATTATAGCTCTCTCATAGGGTTTCTTCATCAATTCTCTTTCCATTAAGTTTTCTTTTAATTTTTCTCTAGGGATAGTAGTTAATTTTACAATTTTTGATTTATCTTTTTCATTTACTAAAGCAGCCTCTGAAATCCCGACAGAATTAAAAAATACACCTATAGCTAACATTCCTGAGAAAATTCCTAATCCTAAGCTTCTTATTCCGGATTTTGAATTTTTTCTATTTTTTCTTTCATTTATCATAGTATAACCTCTCAATTTTTAAAACAAATTTTTATAATTAAATTGTTATTATAAAATATCTGTGATTTTATTTTTCCCATATACCTTTTGAGTTAACATACCAACCGTTTATACGTGTAGATTTAGCCATTTTGCCGTTTCCTAATAAATAGTACCAGTTATTATCTGTATGTTGTATCCATTTATTTGCAGCCATATCTCCACCATTGTTGAAATAGTACCATGATACATATTTTTTGTCATATACCCATTCTGATTTTGCCATTTTACCATTTCCTAATAAATAGTACCAACTATTATTTGTATGTTGTATCCATTTATTTGCAGCCATATCTCCTCCATTGTTGAAGTAATACCATGATGAATATGTCTTGTCATATACCCATTCTGATTTTGCCATTTTACCATTTCCTAATAAATAGTACCAATTATTATCTGTATATTTTATCCACTCATTTGCTACCATATATCCATTACCATTTAGGTAATACCATGATTTATATTTTAAATCATATATCCACTTTGAAATAACCTTATTACCTTTTTCATCTCTATAAGTCCATTTATTACCTATTTCTTCCCAACCTTTTTTATATTTTTGATTATTATTATTTCTTCTATCTCTTGCTGTTTCGTCTTCTTTTCTTTCTCTTTCTTTTCTTCTTTGTTCTTCTTCAATATCTTCTTTATTTGGTGTGTCTTTTGGTTTTTCTTCTTTCTTTGGTGTGTCTTTTGGTTTTTCTTCTTTTGGTTTTTCTACTTTTGGTTTTTCTACTTTTGGTTCTTCTTTCTTTGGTGTGTCTTTTGGTTTTTCTTCTTTTGGTTTTTCTACCTCAGGCTTTTCTTTCTTTGGTGCTTCTACCTTTGGTGATTCTTTTTGTTTATCAAATTGCGATTTATTAAAATTAATTGTAGTTTTACCATCAGGCAAAGTTAATTGTATATCTTTAACAATTGATGTCACTCCAAATTCTGATAATGTTAATTTATTATTTTCATAATTTACATTTATTTTTTTATCACCATTAAATATAATTACAGAGTTATTTAAATTACTAGAATCTTTTATTTTTATTTTACCTCCTTCAATATATATGTCTCCAACATTAAAACCACTTATATGCCCAGCATCCCAATTGAACGAATATTTTATAGTATCTCTATCTTTCAAATTAGTAACAACAATACTATTTCCTTCTACTCTAGCATCTACTTTCTCAGGCTTTTCTTTCTTTGGTGTGTCTTTTGGTTTTTCTACCTCAGGCTTTTCTTTCTTTGGTGTGTCTTTTGGTTTTTCTACTTCAGGCTTTTCTTTCTTTGGTGTGTCAAATTTCGATTTATCAAAACTTTCTTTACTTCCATCTTTAAATCTTAATTCTATTTTTTTTACATGTGATTCACTCCCAAAACCTGATAAAATTAATTTGTTTTGTTCTTTATTATATTTTACATTTATTTCATCTTTATTAGAATTAAATTTTATATCTTTAGTTTTTTGTTTCCTAAAATTAAAAATACTAATTTCTTTATTATTATTTTTAATCTCGCCACTACTATTTCCACTCCCTGATTTATCTTCCCATTCTAACCAATATCTTATAATTTCTCCATCTCCAAAATTATTCACAACAATTGTTTTTCCGTCAACTTTAGCATATATTTTACTAAAAATATTTATTTTTAAACCATCACCTACAACACTACTCTCTGCAAATGCAACTCTCGAAGCTCCTACAGAACTAAAAAACATTCCAAATGCCAAAATACCTGAGCATAATCCTAAACTCAATTTTCTCATACCGTATTTAGGTTTTTTTTCTATTTTATTTCCCTTAATCATAAAACAATCCTCCATATGATTATTAATTTTTATTTTTTTAATAAATTTACCATACCCTCGATATAGTAAAAACATAATAAAAAAATTAATTATTTTTTACAATTATTTTACAAAATATTTACATTTAATAAAATCCGTAAAATTGTTTATTTATCAAGTTTAACAAGGATTTTTCTATAAAAATTATTCATTTGAATGAAACCGAAATTTAAGAGTATATATATTTATTATATTTTTAAGATTTTTGTATTATAATAATTATGGAGAAGATATATGAAATATAGCGAATTATTTGTGGCATTAATGGGGACTAAAATTCATATTAAAGTTTTACATGATTGTCCTGATAAAATATTAAAAAAATGTAACAAATTATTAGACGAATATAATAGAAGATACTCGATATACAACAATGACTCAGAACTGATGTATGTAAACTCAAATGCTCACATTCATCCTATAAAAGTTAATAATGATTTATTTGAGTTGATAAAATTAGGTAAAATGCATAGCGTAGACGAAAATAGTAATTTAAATGTTTGCATTGGTCCGATTGTAAAATTATGGAATATCGGCTTTGATAATGCCAAATTGCCCTCAAAAAAAGAAATAGACAAAAAGTTAAAACTTATAAATCCAAATGATTTAATTTTAGATGAGGAAAACAAAACTATATTTTTCAACAAAAAGGGCATGGAAATTGATTTAGGGGCTGTAGCTAAGGGATATTTTGCCGATAAAATTTTAGAATATTTAAAATCAGAAAATGTATTGTCTGCAATTATAAATCTTGGTGGCAACATTCTTACTCATGGATTTAATTTGGAAAGTCCTGATATAAACTGGAAAATCGGGTTACAGGATGCTCAGTTAACACGTGGAAATCATATTATGATGTTGGAAATAAATGATTTATCAATAGTTACATCAGGAATATATGAGAGAAAATTAATCATAAATGACAAATCTTATCATCATATATTTGATTCGAAAACAGGATATCCGATCGAAACGGATATGACCAGTCTTTCAATCATTTCAAAGAAATCTGTTGATTGTGAAATATGGTCTTCTAAACTTTTTGGAAAATCCTTTGATGAAATAGAAAAAATCTGTCTATCAGAAAAACACATAGATGCAATAGCTCAATATAAAAATGGTGAGGTTAAATTTACCAAAGGCGTACATAAATACATTTTATGGAGGAAATAATGATTAAACTTGTAGGAATAGTTGGTACAAATAACCAAAATTCAACAAATAGAAAACTTTTAGAATATATACAAACTCAATTTTTTTATAAAGTTGATGTAGAATTAATTGAAATTAAGGATGTGCCCCTAATTGGCACCATAAAGGGAGATGAAATCCCCGAAATAGTTATGAATATTTCAAATAAAATTGAAAAATCTGATGGCGTAATCATTGCAACACCGGAATACGACCATTCTCCAACTGCATCTTTACTAAACCTATTGTCATGGCTATCGTATAAAATTCATCCTTTATATAAAAAGCCTGTAATGATTGTCGGTGCTTCATATGGTGCTTTGGGTTCGTCAAGAGCTCAATATATGCTAAGACAAATATTAAAGTCTCCGGAACTTGAAGCTAATGTTTTAAGTTCTGAATATCTTTTGCCTTATTCCAAAAAGGCATTTGACGAAATGGGAGATCTAAGAGGTAGAGATAAAATTCGAGAAATGGAAAATATTTTTGATGAATTTTTAGCATTTGTGAATTTTGTAAATAAATCGAATGCTGAAAATTTAATCAACATCCATGATTTTGATAATTTCAAATGGGATTCAATAAAGGAGGAAGAATAATGAAATTTGTAGGAATTGCCGGATCAATTTCCGATAAATCGTATAATAAAATGCTTTTAGATTATGCAAAATTCATCTTCAATGATGTAGTTGAAATTGAAATTTTAGATATAAATGACATTCCATTATTTAACCAAGATTTAAATCAAGACGATTACCCAAAAATCAAAGAATTATCAGATAAAATCGAATCATCTGACGGTGTAATCATTGTAACCCCAGAACATAACTACACAATACCCGCAGTATTAAAGAGCGTAATCGAGTGGTTTTCGTTCAATGTTCACCCATTAAAAAATAAACCGGTTATGATTTTAGGTGCATCTTATACAGAACAGGGAACTTCCAGAGCTCAACTACACCTAAGACAAATCCTTGATTCTCCGGGAGTTGATGCATTTGTAATGCCGGGAAATGAATTTCTATTATCAAATGTAAGAGAAAAATTTGATAAAGATGGCACACTTATCCACGAACAAACATCTGACTACTTAGAACACTGTCTTTTAAGATTTATGAAATACGCAGAACTAATTAAAAAATTAGATATAGACAACATTGAAAGCAAATTTACTCTAACACTAAAAGCCGGTGGATATGTAAACATAGATGATCCATATTCAGATGGTACAGCCGGAGCTTCAGAATATTAAAATAAAAATAAAGAGATTCCACTTACGGCACTGGTCCTCGGAGCTTAAGCTGACCTCCATAAAATTGATTTTGATTTTTCAACTTTTTAAGGTCAGTTCAACTATCGCTCCTGTGGAGGTGCCTAAGTGGAACTCTTTATTTTTTTGCGAAAACCATTAGATTATGTTAGAATATAAACAAGGATAACGATATCCTGTAGAGATTAAAATGGGATTTTTTAATAAGGAGTAAGATATGAATAAACAATATGATTTAAAGAAGGATATAAAATTTGAAATAATATTTCTTATTACTTCAATAATTTTAACATTGGTAAATTTTAAGTATAAATCAGATTATAGAGATTTAACGCTAATATTTGCAGCCATTTTTGTGGGATTAAAAACAATTATTTATTTTCTAAATAACAAAGCTGAAAAAACTAAAAATACTAAATTGCTCGAATCAATAAAAAAATATAATAAAATTATAAACAGAGTTTTTAGTGTTTGTATGATATTTATTTTAATTGGTGTTATTGTCTCAATTTTTAATAATGTAAATATTAAAGATAAAAAAGATATATCGGCTATTGTAATATCAATAATAATTATTGCTTTAGCTATTATATCAGCTCTATTAGCTCGTAAAATTTTAATAAAATATATCTTCAAACAAGAAATACATACAGCGTCTGAAAAATACCCATTTTTCTTACTATTAAATATTATTATTGGATTTGTGATTTTTGTAATTTTAGGAATGTTAATTTTATTATCATTACCATATTTAGGCATTAAAATTTTTCAATAATTAAAAATAAATGGATCCCACGCAGGCACCTCCGCAGGAGCTTTTGCTCCGAGGACTAGTGCAGCTAGTGGAATTCCTTTATTTCTTAAATTTATACACTTCATCAAACATTCTTAAATATTCTTCATCATTATTATGAGTAACTATTATTATGGTCTTATTAGTTTTCAATAATAATTTCGTCAATTCTATTTCACTATTTTTATCAATATTTGCAAAAAATTCATCTAAAATTATTATTGGCTTATAGGAATTTATCGCTCTAGCAATATTCACTCTATCTTTTTCTCCCATACTCAATCCATTTATATCTTTAGATTTTAAACTTTCAATGATTTGTAAACTTTCAAAATTAGGTTCATTATTCGGGTTTGAAATTTTAATATTTTCCAAAGCACTATCATTTAATACAAATAAATTTGATACATACATTAAAATTTCGTTTGTATTTATGGTATTTATATCAATTCCATCTATAAAAATTTGATTGTCACTATTATTAAGTTTTTTAGATAATAGCTTCATTACAGTAGATTTTCCACTACCATTTTCACCGATAATTGCATATTTTTTTCCTTTTGAAAATGTCATATTAATACCATTCATACTAAAATCATTGATTGAATAGCTTAAATTTCTCAATTCTATTTTTTCAAAATTGATAATTTTTTCTTTTAGTAAATCTTCATTCTTGTCTTCAAGATAAAAATCCAGTTTATCGATGATTTTTGAAGATGATTTTATGGTAATAATCAAATAAATCATATCTCTTATAGGAATTGCAACTAAATCAACAAATCCAATAAGTGCTATGAATGAGCCTATTTCCATCATTCCCATTGATACGATTACAATACCAAGTATGAATGTAACTATGTTGATAAAATAAAGCGAACCACCTGAAAAAATATTTGTAAATGAAATATATTTCACTAAATTATACACACTCATTTCATGTTCAACATTATATTTATCAAATTTTTTCACGAATTCTTCACTTGTGTTATAGTCAAAAATTTCCTTGCCTTCCATTAAATTTTCAAATATAGATACAAATTCAGCATTTTTATCACTTTCAGCCCTTCTCTTGTCTTTCATCTTTTCCCCAACGATTTTAGGAATGAAGAATGAAATTGCTGAGCTTATAATAATTGCAATTGTTAAAATCCAACTTAAATAAAACATGTACGCTATGTAAACTAAAAATGAAATAATACTAATATATAGGGAAATGTAGCAATAAATGTAATTTTCATAAATTGTTTCAGTATCTCTAATTATTGAATTTATAATATCTCCAGTAGTTTTTTGATTTAACTTTTTCGCATTCATTTTGGTAATGGATTCAAAAACTTTTCCTTTAATATATATGGAATACTTAGCTCCAAACCATCCAATGCTTATTTTCTTCTTGTATTCAAAAAGTAAGAATAATAATATTGAAAATATGTACAATGTCCCATATCCAAGCGCTGTTTGTAAATTCAAATTTTTATAATTATCAATTACTAATTTAGTGCAAATCGGGATTAAAGAAATAAACAATATACTCAAAAATGTGTACAAAACAATCTTAAATACTGATTTTTTATTATTCGATATGTAATTTTTTATATTCATATTTAATCCTTTTATTGTTATTTTTTCTTTATATATTTTATATTAAAGTTAATTAAAAATAAAGAGTTTCCACTTACGGCACTAGTCCTCGGAGCTTGAAATGACCTCCTTAAAGTTGATTTTGATTTTCAACTTTTCATGGTCAGTTCAACTGTCGCTCCTGCGGAGGTGCCTAAGTGGAACTCTTTATTTTTTATGTATAGGAGTATGAATTATCTCAATTAAAAGAAAATTCAAAAAGAGATAATAAAATTTTTGCTAAAAATGTCCGCAAAAATTCGATTTTAAAATAAGCGATAACAAAATTTCAATGTAAAATTATCTCAAAAATTACATTCATAAAATTGAGATAACAAAATTTGTCAAAATATTGAAAAATTTCATATTGAAAATAATCTCAAAATAGAAAATTTCTAAAATGCGATAAAAATCAAACCGAAAAAATTACTCACAAAATTAAAATATTAAAATAAGCGATAATTTTTCAATAAAAAATAGTACCCACAATAATTAAAAATAAAAAAATGAGATAAAAAAATAAAGCATCCCACGCAGGCACCTCCGCAGGAGTTTTTGCTCCGAGGACTAGTGCCTTCAGTGGGAATGCTTTATTTTACTTTATTTTATTTTTTTTATAACCACTTTCTCAATCCTATTTCCTTCAATCTCTTTTACAGTAAATCTAAAGTTTTCAAAAACGAATGAATCTCCGAAGTGTGGCATTTTGTCAAGAATTTCAACTACAAATCCGGCTATTGTATTTGAGTTATATTCTTCTGCATCAGAAATTTTTAAAAATTCAAAGATTTTATCAAGTGAACATCTTCCGCTTACTTCGTAAATTTTATTTCTTTCTAACACTTTTATTTCTGATTCTATTTCATCAGATTCGTCCCAAATTTCTCCAACTAATTCTTCAAGAATGTCTTCCATTGTTACAATACCTTCAAGGCCGCCATGTTCGTCTATGATTGCCGCCATGTGTTTCTTTTCCTTTTGCATCAATTTTAAAAGTTCTGACAGTTTAAGCATACCAGGAATGTATAAAATATCTGAAATTATGGAATTTATTGTTAAATCCGGATCTCCTTTTTGTTTTCTTCTTAAATATTTGTGAAAATCTCTTTCTAAAATAATACCTAGTACTTTGTCTACTGTTTCTTCATATACTATAAGTCTGGAGTATGAATATTCGTCAAATATTTTTTCTATTTCTTCATCTGTGTCATTTATTTCTACACCTATGATGTCAACTCTTGGAATTAATATACTTGAAACGCTAACGTCATCAAATTCGACAGCAGCTTTTACAAGTACGTGTTCATCATCTTCAATGCTTCCTCCAACTTTCGCCTCATCAATATATGTCAAAAGCTCTTCTTCACTTATTGAATGATCAATATTAACTTTTACAAATTTTCTAATTAATTTTTGCCATTGAGATAATGTCCATATTACAGGTTTTAAAATAATCATCATAAAAGAAAGTGGTTTTGTAAATTTTATAGCCAAACTTTCCGGCATGATTTTTGCTATTAACTTCGGTGTAATTTCTCCTAAAATCAGAAGTAATATTGTAGTTGATATGGTAGAAATTACAGCTCCATATATCGGAAAAATTTTCATAAAAAATAGTGTAGCTACCGCTGAGCTTGCAATATTTACAATATTGTTTCCTATCAATATTGCAGAAAGTAAATCATCATATTTTTTATTAATTTCTAATGTTTTCTTTACCTTTTTATCCCCATCTTTTAATCTAGTTTTTAATTTTGCAACTCTCAAAGATGTAAATGCCGTCTCTGAAGCTGAAAAAAATGCTGATAGTATAATACAAATAAAAAACAATATTATACTATATATCTGATCCGAATCCATTGATTCATATTCCTCCTATTTTACTAATCTTATAAAGTATATCACAATTATTTAAATAATTTTTTAAATTTATTTGTAGCATTTATTAATTCATGTGTGTTTTCTTCTTCTATTGAACTGTGACCTGCTATTGTAAATATCAACTCGGAATTATTAAGTTTTTTGTCTAATAGATATGCCCCTATCGGCCTACAGTCTACATCATATCTTCCATGTACAATTATAGTAGGAATGTTTTTAATACGCTCTACATTATCTAAAATATAATTTTCCGGCATGAAAAAATTATGATAGAAATAGTGACATTCCATAATTGCGATTGCTAAATCATAGTCTGAAATTTCTTCAGATAATTCTCTAGGATACAATGATACAATAGAACCTTCAAAATCCGCAAATTGTTTTGCATATTTTTTTTGAATTTCTTTATCATCAGATGTCAATTTTTCATAGTAAGAATTAATTAAATTTTCTTTCTCTTTTTCTGTGAAATTAGCTGTAAATTTTTCAAATAAATCCGGAAAAAATGAATCACTCCCCTTTTGATACAACCAATCAGAATCTTCTTTTCTCCCTAAAAATACTCCTCTAAGAATTATACCCAAAACTCTATCAGGATGATTTATAGCATAATAAAGCGAAAGGGTTGTCCCCCATGAACCGCCAAATAAAACCCATTTGTCTATTTTTAAATGCTCTCTGATTTTTTCCATATCATCACTTAAATATTTTGTAGTATTATCTTTAAGTTCTAAAAATGGTTTGCTTTTGCCACACCCTCTTTGATCAATAGTAATAATTCTATAAAACTCAGGATCAAAAAATCTATTTCCTAAAGTACCACATCCGCCTCCCGGTCCGCCGTGTACATAAACTATCGGCTTACCATCTTTGTTTCCACTTTCAGAATAATAAATTTCGTGAATATCATCTACTTTCAAATACCCTTCATTATATGGTTCTAACTTATTAAATAATTTATACATTTTCACTCCTAAAATCTTTAATAAATATATTATAATCCTTTTTCATAGGTATAATCAACATCTCGCATAATATCATATATTTTTTTTATAAATGATTTTTACCTAGTAGAAAAATATGTTAAAATACTTATTAAGATTTAGTTAGATACAAGGAGTAATTATGAATTTAGCAGATAAAAATTTTATTAATTTATGTAAAGATATTTTAGCAAATGGATACTCAACCGAAGGTGAAAAAGTTAGACCAAAATACGCAGATGGCACTCCATCTCATACAATTTTTACAACACAAGTTTTTGAAAAATATGATTTATCAAAAAATGAATTTCCCATTTTGACGATTAGACAAATTCCTTGGAAATCGGGGATTAAAGAAATTTTGTGGATTTATCAAGATCAAAGCAATGATTTAAGCATTCTTAAAGAAAAATACAATATTCATTGGTGGGATGAATGGAATATTGGAGATGGGACAATTGGTCAAAGATATGGTGCAACAGTTAAAAGATATAATTTAATAAATAATCTATTAAATGGACTTAAAGAAAATCCTTATGGAAGAAGGCATATCATAAATCTTTACCAAGAAAATGACTTAAATGAAACTAAGGGCTTGCATCCTTGTGCAATGGAAACTCAATGGAGTGTAAGGGGAAAATACCTTGATTTAACTTTAATTCAACGTTCTTCTGACCTTCCGGTTGCAAATTCAATTAATAAAATTCAATATGTTGCCTTACAAATGATGATTGCAAGACACGTTGGTCTAGAGCCTGGGATGTTTTGCCATTATGTTAATAATGCCCACATTTATGATAGACATTTTGAACAGGTTAATGAGTTAATCTCAAGACCGGGTCAAGAAGATAGTGAAAATATCAGATTAGTATTAAATCCGAAAAAAAATGATTTTTACAGTTTTACAATTGATGATTTCAAACTTGAAAATTACAATCCAAATAAACCAAATCTAAAATTTGAAATGGCTATTTAAGGAGTTAAAATGTTAAAAAATATCTATATGATGGCAGCAATCACTAAAAATACTCATGCTATCGGAAAAGATGGTGATATGATTTATCACCTAAAGGAAGATTTAAAATATTTCAAACAAACAACTTCAAATAATGTAATTGTATGCGGGAGAAAAACTTATTTTTCCTTTCCAAAAAGACCTCTTCCAAACCGTAAAAACATTGTGCTTACACGTTCACATGATACTTACGAAGGAGCCATTTCCATGCATTCAAAAGAGGAAGTTTTAGAATATGCAAGAAATAACCCGGATGAGAAAATTTTTATAGTTGGTGGGGATAATATATATAAACAATTTATTGATGATGCTTATAAGCTATATATTACAGAAATTGAAGAGCCTATAAATGTCGAGGCAGATAGCTTTTTCCCTAAATTTGATAAAAAAGAATGGAAATTAGAAAGCATTTCTGAAGAAATCGAATCTGATAATTCTCCGAATTATAGGTTTGCGGTTTATAGGAGAAAATAGGAAAATATTTTGAATTTTATTAGGAGCTTGAAAAAAGAGAATTAGAAATTTTACTCTCTAATTCTCTAAATATGTTAATTTAATTCTTCACCAACACTACTTGTGCCCTATGGGTATTTGGCAAATAACCGTTTTTATTCTCTCTTTAAGTATGTATTTAACAATGAAATCAAAAATTATTTTCTTACTTAACAGTCTAATTATATATTTTTTACATGTAAAAATCTTTTTCATTAAGTTCATAATACCTTTTTTTATTATCTTTTAAGTATTTTGTATTATCAAAAGGAACTTCGTACGAGTGCTCTTTTTGTAAATAATTAAAACTTATAATTGCTTTATTACCTTTATCATCTGATTTAAAATTTTTAATATCACACCATGAATGATAATTAAATTTAGATTTCATTGATGTGCTAATTTCTTTAATATAAATTCCATCAACATTAAAATATAAAATAAAAGTTCTACTAGAACTATAAATCCCCCACAAATTACTTATTAGCATTTTTAGTAAAGATTTTGATGTTGAATTATATTTTGAAACTATTAAATAGTCTTTATCTGTACTAAAATTATTTTTTACAGCTGTTCTTACTTCTTCATTTTTATTAAATAATATTCCCATTTTTTCTCCTGTTAAATATCACAACATTAATTAATTTGATTTTAATAATTATTTATCCCAAAAATGTACATTTTACTCTTGAGTAAGCTAAACTTGCAATCAATGTACCAATATTAGCTTTTATACCGAATCTTAACATTTGTTTTCCAATTAGTTCTGCTACTTTTCCCCATGCTCTGCCTTGAATGTAAGCCGCAACATCGCCACTTTCTAATAATTGATAAAAGTCCATTCCAGGAATCATTCCTACTAATTCACCTTTCATACAGTCAATAAAACCAGATTTTACCGCATATCTTTCAGTATAAATATCAGAATCAATAGCGAATAATTTATTAATTTTTTTTGACATATAATCTACTTTTTATATTTATATTTTTTTGATAACGTCATCTTAGTTAAGATTATAACGATTAATCTCTTATTTTGCAAGTTAAAAAATTCATCCTTTTCCTTTAAGATGTTCTATAATTGAATAGTGTTGGTATATATAAGTCAAGCTTATCATAATACTTTTGATTTATTATCTATATTATGATAATATAATTATGTAAACATTTTCCGTTTTAAAAATCACAATTATTTTTACTACAACATTATTATACTAGGAGGTTGTAAAATGAAAAAAGAAAATAATTTATCATTTTATACTAAAATACTTTTGTTCATCTTTTTACCAGTATTTACTATTGCTATTTTTAAATTTTCAGGAGAATTTTTAAGGTTAAATGAGCTGCGAGAAAATCAACTTATATTTATAGGCATCATTACATATATAAATCTAACCATAGGATTAGGTTTTATAGTTATGCGTGACTTAATTAAATATAAAAATAAATGTGATTTATAATTTAATTTTAATTTATTTCAACTGATATAACCTGCTGCAAAACAACCCTTTTGAATTGTTTTGCAGCAAGTTTACATTTCTAATATAGAATTTTTAATGAAGCTAAATTTTTAAAACCCCTTAATCCACTTTTCAAATTCATCAACATACAAGTCATCTGAAAACCCATGTTTTTCATTTGGTACAAATATTCTTGTAACACTTGTTTTATTTTCTTTAGCCACTCGAATATAGTCTTCAACACTATCTTGATTAATTATTTCATCTTTATTTGTGTAGGCTAAAAATTGTGGTATATTAGATGATGAAAAATGATTTTTTATATCTAATTCGTTTAATAAATTTTCTCTTTTCGATTCATCCATCAACTCATCGTATTTAACCACAGATGTCAACATAGGCATATTATATTCAAAACTTAATGCCGGATAAATAAATGATGCTGATAAAACTTTATCTGAAATCTCATCTATTTCATCTAAAGCATATTCATCTGAAAAATGGTTTTGCCCCATATATTGATTTATAAAGCTTGAAGCGATATATCCTCCCGATGAAAATCCAATTAAAGATATTTTATCCGGATTAATATTAAATCTTTTCGCATTATATCTAATATATCTAATCGCTCTTTGTAAATCAAGCATAGGTATTGGAAATTTATAGGGATTTGAACGATAGTGTAATACAAAAACATTTATCCCCCTACTGTTTAACCTTTCTGCGATATTTTTACCTCCACTGGGACTTCCATCTATCGTTTTATATGCAAATCCACCACCGCAAATTGAAATCACGGTGTGTTCAGCCTTTTCCACTAAATATGGAATTATATATGGAATATCATTATAGTTTTGCGACTCGTATCCACCCTTAATTTCATGCATATATGTGAATGTATCCGCCAACCTACTTATATCTTCAAATTGTTCATTTACTATTTCCCTTGCATATCCAACAGTTACATCAAATCTGTTTGCATCAAAATCAATATTCATATCATCTAATTTACTTTTTGTTGAATATCCATACGGATTTACCCATATATCAATTTTATTTTCGTAATTGTGTACTTTTACACTATTTAACGCCATCAATACTCCTAGTAATTAAATTATACTTGAAACAGTATAATAAGTTTTATTTTTTATTAAATGTATCTATAAAAAAAGACCAGATTACTGGTCTTTTTTCTATTTTTCTAATCTTTTTGTCCATGGTTTGCATGTCTCTTTAAGAACTTCATTTAATGAAACAATATTTTCTTTACCTTCTGCTCTTAACCATTCTACACATTGTCCTTCGCCTTTTTCTAATTCAGCAACTCCACCTTTCCATGTAGCTCTTCCACATAATACTCCGTGGAATTCTGCTCCAGCATTTTTTGCAAATTTCAATGTTTCTTGGAATAGCTCCGCACTAACTCCTGCACTCAAGAAAATGTATGGTAAATCTGTTGCTTCTGATTGTTCTTTGAAAAATCTTGCTGCTTCTTCTTTTGTGTAAACAGCTTCTTCACCAAAACCTTCAACAAATTTCATATTTACAGGAACTTCCAACTTCAAAACATCTACTCCATATCTTTCGTCAGAAAATATTTTAATCGCTTCATTTACTTTTCTTGGTTTTAATTTTGCAAATTCTTTTGAATTACCATCTTTGTATTCATTATCATATGTGATAATTTCTAAGAAAAATGGCATATCCAAGGCTTTACATTCTGCTCCGATTCTTTCTATTTGTGCTTTTTTAGGATCATTGTTTTCATCTGTATCATCAACATTATAATATAAAAGTATCTTTACAGCGTCTGCTCCTAATTCTGCAATTCTTCTAACAGAAAGATTAGGTGTCAATTCTAATTGTCTATTATCATCTCTATATCCTGTAATTTCATAAGCCATTAAAAGTCCAGCATTTTCATCTATGTCTTTAATAGCTTCCACTCCATAAATAGGATCCAAAAGTATTGATGATGAATATTTTGTCAATTCCTTTGCTACTAAACTTTTATATTTTTTAATAAATGAAGTTCTTTCTTCTACTGATAATGACGGAACCATTTTTTCCATAGCTCCCCTTTGATCTATCGCCAAAGCTGCAATTACCTTATCTTCATTTGATAATTTTAAAAGTCTTTCATATTTTTTTTCTGATATTTTCATATAACCTCCATATATTTATTATATATTTATATTTTATCTCTAAAAATTAATGTTTTCAATTATTATTGATAAATAGTTTCATATTGTCTTGATATGTTTAATAAATGATCTCTTATTCTCATTAAATATGTGTATAATTTATCGTACATTAATCCCGCTTCTGCGTTTGAAATTTCTGATTTTAATCTTTGAATAGAATTTTCTCTATTTCTATCTGCTAATTCTGAAATTTTAAATGAAAATTTAGAAATTTTTTTCATATCAAATTCATTATCTCTTAAACTTTCATAAACTACATCAAACATTTTTTCTAATTCTGATGTAATTTCAATAATTTCCATTTTAGCTTCATTTGAAAATTTAATTTGTTTACTATACATTGCGTTTTCCAAATTGCTGATATTATATGCATAATCTCCTAATCTTTCAATATTAGCACAACTCTTTAAGTAATATGAGAGATGTTTATATTGGTATTTATTCAAATCATTTGTCATAGATTTTACTGTTACTTTTGTAATTTCTCTATTTAAGTAGTCAATAACTTCTTCATTAAATTCTATCGTAGCTGCCTTATCATCATCATGTTTCAATAAATTCTTTACTGAAAGTTGAAGATTGCTTTTTGCATAATCAAGCATTCTTAAAGATTCTTGTTTTATCCCCGCAATAGTAGGAATAGTATCATGATATGCCGCCGGATTTAAATACATAAGACTCAATCCAATATCTCTATGGTCTTTACCTTGAATTATTTTCTTTGATATTTCTACTAATACATTTGATAAAGGTAAAATCAATAAAGTTGTCACAATATTAAATGCAGTATGTAAAAACGCAATTTGCTGTGCTACATTTGTTGTCCAAGACTGTATCCATGGTATTACAGGAAGCACTAATGCAAATATAGTAAAAATAATCGTGCCGAAAACATTAAACAAAACATGAGATACTGCTACTCTCTTAGCATTTTTGCTTGTGCCGAAACTTGATAATATGGATGTAATACATGTCCCGATATTAGTACCTAAAACTAAATAAAATGCTGATGAAAATTCAATAATCCCTGTTGATGCAAATGTTATTAAAATACCTGTTGTAGCTGATGAACTTTGTATAATTGCTGTAAATAATGCACCTTCCAGTATCCCAATCACAGGATTACTGGATCTTGCCAACAGGGATGTAAAAGCCACATTTTTCGCTAAAGGTTTAACTGCTTCCCCCATTATATTCATGCCCATAAATAAAGTACCAAATCCAAACAATATAGTACCTGCGTATTTATATTTCCTCTTCTTTACAAACAACATCATTGCCATACCAACAAAAGTAATAACAGGAGCTACTAATTTAATATCTAAAGTAAGTAAAAGACCAGTTACCGTAGTACCAATATTTGCCCCCATGATAATATGTATCGCCTGTGTTAGTGACAATATTTTCGAATTTACAAATCCTACAGTCATAACTGTTGTAGCAGATGAACTCTGTATAATCGCTGTAACGATAGCCCCTATAAGAACACCAACATATTTATTACTTGTTAGTTTTTCAAGTATATCTTGTAATTTATTGCCGGCAAGAAGCTCCAACCCTTTCCCCATCTCATGCATACCGAATAAGAACAGGGCAAACCCTCCTAAAAGCATAGATATTTGCTGCATATATCCTCCAATTTAATTTATTCAATAAAATTATAACATAATAATTATTATTTGTGAGATTTCTTTTAATATCTTATATTCATACTTATATTGATGTATTCGAAATTTAGTATGCAGTTTTTTTGATGTTTCAAATAAAAAGCTATTTAGAATAAATCTTAATTTCACTTACAATATATTGACAATTTAATCCCTTGTGAGTAAGGTTAGAACTTCACTTTCAATAGTATTTACAAATTGGTCTATACCTGTAACTTCCACTAATCTGAATCCGTATTCCTTAAATAATTTTATATCTCTAGCTAATGTTGAGGGATTACATGATATATAGATTAGATTATTTATTTTGGATTCTCCAATTTTTTGAATTATATTTTGATCTAAGCCTTTTCTTGGCGGGTCAAATAGAGCAACCGTATTTTCTCCATTTAATTCGATATTGTCAATTGCTCTTTCTGCCGAAATATCCATCCATTCAATATTTTCAATATTATTCAGTTTTGCATTTTCTTTTGCATCTTTTACTGCATCTTTGTTAATTTCAACTGAAACGATTTTTTTAGCATATTTAGCAAGTATAATAGATGTTGTTGAAACTCCACTGTATAAGTCAATAATTACTGTAGGATTCAGTGATTTTATATATTCTTGTGATTGTAAATAAATTTTATATGACATATTTTTATTTACTTGAAAGAATGCTTTTGGAGATATATTAAATCTATAATCTCCCAATTGTTCTGTAATCTTCTTTTTACCAAATACATGAACTACATCTTTAATTTTATAATTATTTTTTTGGGAATTCATACTTACATAGAAACTTGTTAAAATATTTGAGGATTCTAATGCAATATAGAATTTTCTCAGATTATATTCTTTATTCAATACGAATATACCCATCGTTTCACCTAAAGATGTTGAACGAATAATTACATTTTTCAATAATCCCTCTCCGGTTAATGAATCATATCCCTTTAAGTTGTGCTTAAATATTAAATCTTGTAATTTTTCTATAACATTACTAATTTCTATTGTAGTCATTACACAATTTTCAATATTAATAAGGTCGTAGCTATTTCTATTAAATGAAGATAATTTCCCATCTAACGAGACTTTTAACTCTATTTTATTTCTATAGCCATATCTTTTATCAGCTTCTATAAATTTAATATCAGTTAATGACTCTCCTGCAATTCTATTTATTGTGTTAATAATATTATTCTTTTTCAATTCTACTTGTTTTGAATATTCAATATCATACAAATCATAAACACCACAAAGTTGATTTTTATTTATTTTTGTATTTTCTATAAATGGTGATTTTTCAAGTGTTTTAATTTTTTCAGCAATAATAAATGACTTTTTTTCTTTTATTATCGAAGCTTCAATGGTTTCACCATATTTAGCATTTTCTACAAAATATATCATTTTGTCTAATTTAGCGACACCTCTGCCACTATCGTCTATATCAATTATCTCTAATACTATATTTTCCATATATTATCCTTTAAATTTTATTCATTAATATAATATCACATTTGATAGATAAATAAAATTTAGATTAAAATTAAAATTTTTAATATTCAAATTAATTTTTTTAAAAAACTTTAAAAATAATATTAAATATGTTAATATAAAAATAAAAAGGATTAATCATGAAAGAAAATTTATCAAAATGTCCGATTTGCGATAATGAATTAATAATCACAAAATACAAATGTAAGCATTGCAATACTGAGATAACGGGAAACTTTACGCAAAACATTTTTTCAAAATTAAGCGACGAACAAAGAAACTTTATAGAAATATTTGTACTTAAACGAGGAAGTATAAAAGAAATAGAAAAAGAACTTGGTATATCTTATCCCACCGTAAGAAATAAATTAGATGATGTAATTTCTGCATTGGGACACAAAGTAGACACAAATACAAGCAAAATTGAAATACTAAATATGCTTGATAATGGAGAAATTACATCTGAAGAGGCAACAAAAATGTTATCAGAACTATAGGAGGAATACATGTCTGAAGAAAAAAAATTAATATTAAAAATGTTAAAAGAAAATAAAATTAGTGAAGATGAGGCATTAAAGCTTTTAGATGCTATAGGAAGTAATAAAAATACCGAAAAAAATAAAAAGGAAGATAACACGGAATTTTCAACAGGTAATTTTGTTTCTAAGATTATAAACGGGGTAGAAAAAGCAATAAATATTGCAAGTAAAAAAATTGAAAATATGGATTTTGAACTTATAAATTTTTCTTCTCAAAATTTTAATGCAAAAACAGTAAAAAACTATTCTTATGATATAAAAAATGATATAAATCTATTTATTAAAAATAAAAATGGTACAGTAGAAATTATCAATTCATATTCTGATAATTTAGAAATAAAAGCTAATATTTCTTACGATTCAAACATTTTAGATGAAAAATATGAATTTATTGAATCCAAAATAGAAAACAATGATTACTACTTCGGCCTAAGAAATGAATCATCTCAATCAAATTATTCAGTAAATTTTCAAGTTTATATCCCTGAAGATTACACAAATAGTATTAATGTAATCAATTCAAATGCAGGAATTAAAATAAATGAAATAAATACTAAAAATATTAACTTAAAAACAAGTAATGCCAAAATATATTTACAGGAAATAAATGCTGATGAAATAATTGCAACGACTTCAAACGCAACAATATCATTGGAAGAAATTGAGTCAGACACAATTGATGTAACTACTTCTAATGCAAGAATAAATATTTGTGAGTGTAGTGCAGATAAATTAGTCGCTACTACTTCTAATGCTAGAATTACTTTAGACGATATAAGTATAGCTGATCTAATCACAAAAACATCAAATGGTTCAATACAAATAAATGATTTAGATTGTGCTACAATTGATGCTAAATCATCAAATGGCTCAATTTCCATTTCAGATTTTTCGGATAATATAATAAAAATAAAGGCAAAAACCAGCAATGGCTCAATCAGAATTGAAGATATAAATTTAGAAAGATCAGTAAAAGCCATTATGAGCGGAAAGGATTCAAGTGGGCTATCATCCTTATTTACAAATATAAACAAAAATAACAATGAAATAGTTGCAACTACTGAATTATACAATAGTTCGGATAATAATACATTAGATATTGAGGCATTTACATCAAATTCTAAAGTTATAATCCAGTAATTTCAATAAGTAGAGCTGATAAATCAGCTCTATTTTTATTTTAAAATAAATATAAACCTATTACTTTTTTGTAATATTTAACAATAAATTACAAATTTATTACAAAAAACTTGACAAATTATTACGATAAATATATCATATTAAAAGGTTCCAACGGAGGTATTATGAACTTTTTTAAAAAGAATAAAAAAGCTATACTCAGTGCATTAACATTAGTAACTGTTATAGGATTAGGAGAAATATCTATTGCTTCCAAACCAAAAAACATAGAGTTAAACATTGATGGTAACAGAAAAACTATTACCACTTCTGCAAAGACTGTAGAAGCTGTTCTAAAGGAACAAAATATAGCTACAAAAAACACAGAAATTTTAAATGATTTAAAGTCAGTTATTAATCAAAAAACTGTTATAACTATAAATAATAAAAAATCTATTTCTTTCAAAAATAAAGGTAAAGATTTGATAGTTTCAACATTTAAAAATAATGTGTCAGATTTCTTAGATGAATATGGTATTAAACCTGATAATGATGATAATGTAATTCCAAAAGTTACTTCGTCAATTAAAAATGGGGATACCGTAACATTTGATGAAGTAGAAGTATTAAATTACAATAAAAAAGAAAGCATTAAGCACAAAACGGAAACTACATATGATTTCAATAAAAAATATGGCGAAAAAACAATAAGCATCAAAGGAAATGATGGTATAAAGCAAAACGAATATACAAAAATTACAATAAATGGTAAAGTAGTTTCAAATAATAAAAAATCTGAATCTATAATACTTTCACCTATTACAGAAAAGATTATATTAGGTTCAAAAGAAGTATTAAAAGAAAAAGTAAAATTTAAGACAGAAAAAAAAGCAAATAGTGATATGTATGAAGGTGATACAAGAGTAGTTCAAAAAGGTAAAAATGGACTATCCGAAAACACATACAAACATGAAAATAAAAATAAAACGTTAGTTAGTTCAAAACAGTTAGAAAAACCAACTAATGAAATTGTTGAATATGGAACCAAAGAAAGACCTTCAGTATCAAACTCATCCTATCAATACTCATTAGGTCAATTCCAATTTAACGGAGTTATATATTGGGGCGGATACAAATTCACATATTACTCACAAAGCGTATTGCCTGGAGGCGGATTATACATACCTGGTAGACATATAAATGAAGATGGTTATGTGGCAGATGAAGATGGATATATCGTATTAGCAAATGATGCCCCAAGAGGCACTATAATAGATACACCTTTCGGATATAAAGGAAAAGTATATGACCGTGGCACATACGGAAATCATATTGATGTTTATATTAGATAATTTTAAAAAATAATAAAGTTATTACAGATCATTAAGGTGCCCCCAAAAAGTTGTACTTAAAAACCAACTTTTTGGGGGCGGTTAATTTTGTAATAACTTTTTTAATTAAACAATATGAGATAAAATTTTGCTAAATTTTTTTCATAACTCCATCTTCAAACAAATATTCTTCATCTGAAATATAATTAACATTATCATTTATATGTGTGCTTAGAATAATTATAGAATCTTTTTTTATATCAGATAAATATTCAAATGTTTTATTTACACTTTCAATATCTAAAGAGTTAAAGGGTTCATCTAAAATCAATAGCTCAGGTTCATGAATAAACGCTTGTATCAATAGTAATTTTTGCTTAGTTCCCAAAGAACAATTTTTATATTTTGTATTTTTAAATTTTTCTATTTTATAAAATCTAATCCATAAATCTATTTTTTCATCTGTGATTTTTTTTGACATTTTTTTCAGTAAATTTAGATTTTCTAGAACTGTTAAATGCTCTAAAAAACTTGGAGTTTCAATTATTATCCCTGCGTTTTGAATAAAATTATTTTTATCTCTTATTTTTATATTATCCTGTAATATATCTCCTGAATCCAAAACAAAATATCCACATAAGCATTTTAAAAATACGGTTTTCCCCGAACCATTTATCCCTTTAATTAAATAAAAATTGCCGGTACTAAATTCAACGTTTACATTATCAAATACAACATTTTCACCAAAAGATTTTTTTGCTGATTTTACTTCAATTTTCATATACTTTCTCCAATCCTGCCCACAAATAAATAAGCAAAAATTAATAAAACTAATACCAAACCTAAAATTATAATATTCCCAAAAAATATATTAAATATAAATATTTTAGAAACAAAAAGTAGTATAGCAGTCAAACTATTTTTACTATAAATTGTAAAAACGTAACTCAAAAAAACATTAATAAATATAAAAACAATTAAATTAATTACATCATTAAAATTATAAAAAGCAACTTTGTTTATAAGTAATACTGAAAAAGCAAATAATATTATCCAATAAATTAATATATTCAATATATATCTCTTAAATAACAAAAATAATTTCAATATATAGTTAAATTTATTTTTTGAATGATATTTTATTATTTCCTTAAATCCTTGACTACAATCAGAAATAAATACAATTAAATCAAATTCTACTAAAATAAATAATGATAAACTGATTAAAAATTTTATAAAATCTAATCTATGATTTCCAAACATATCAAAAGCATATATTGAATTAAATCCATAATTTATAAACTCCGACATATTCATTTTCATATTTTCCTGATGAATCAAAATATTAAATAACATATTTAGTAATAAATAAATTAAAATAATTCTAAAAATACTATAAAAAATCTTTTTCACTATTTTACCTCATATTTCTTAAACAAAACAAAATACATTAAGATTAAAATAATTGAAGAATAAGGTAAAATAACTTTTAAGAATGTAAGTTTTCCATAAGCTGATATCATTATTGTAGACATAGGTACAATGTACTTAGGAAGTATTGGATAAATAATAAGAGATCCAATCCACATAACGCCTAAATACAATAAGACTCCATAGATATAATTTGTATAGTCTAATAATGTAAATAAAAACATACTGTTAATAAATACAGCTATCATAATAGTAAATGCAACAAAAAACAAATATTTATATCCGTCATTAAAAATATTTAATAATATGCTACCTTTATCAAAAACAAATTCATCTAATACCGGAACAGCTCCTCCTAAAATCTTCCCTATTAAAATTACAAAAAAGAAAACTGAAAAAATTACAATGGTATTAAATCCCGCTAATTTTAATTTCAAATTTAAAAGTAAATCATTATATTTATTATTTTTTCCTATATTAAATCTAAGGTTATTGGATCTTATCTTACTGTAATCATAACTTACTATAACTAAAAAAATTGGTATAATAAACGAGGCATAAAACATAAAATTAAATTTTAAAACAGTTAAATTAATGTTAGATAACATAATCTCTTTTTTCATTTTAAAAAGTGTACTATGAGCAAATTTAGATAAATCCGGTGAATTCATATCAAAAAATACTAATGTATTAAGAAAATCCTTAAATATTAAAAAAATAAACGCTATCATTAATATAAAAATATATTTCTTTTTTGTTAATAAATGTAAAAATTTCATAATTTATAAACTCTCCTTTGTAAATTTAAATAGGCTGTAAAATTTATATTATAATCTTAATTATCTCTTCCAGCTATATGCTACTCTAAAATTTCAAAATTCTACGATATTTCTTACAAAAACATAAGAATTTAATTAAAAATTATAAATATTTTTATCTCAACTTCTCCTCATTTTTTACAGCCTAATTAAATTTCTAAAATATTTATTGTTATTTAAATATTTTATTAAAATTATTTTATCATTTAATTTATTTTTTGCAAACTTTTTCTTTTATAAAAAATAGAATGGTTTTATAAAAAACAAAATGGTTTTATAAATTTTCCGACAACAAATCATACTTTCACTTTAGAATAGTATTAATTACTAAAAAAAAGATTTAAAAAATTAACAAAATTAAATATCTTCCTCTAATTTGTTTAAAATATTTTTATTCTTTAATATCTCATTAACAACTTTACTATTATCATGTTAAAAAATATAAATATGAGTTTTAATAAATTTTATTTTAATAATTTTTAATGATAAATTTATAATTTTTTCCCAAAAAAATAGAAACAAATTCCCTACAAAAATTAAATTATTAATAATAAAAAATTACTAGTAAATATTTTATGAAAAATCAAGTATATTGTATTTTTTAAATTTTACAGGTGAATTTTTAATTATTTTTTAAATTTTACCTGTAAATAATCAATACTTTTAATTTACATGTAATATACATGACTCCCAAAAAGTTTTTACCTGTAAATAGCAAATATTATTAATTTACATAACTTTTCAAAAACTTTTTTACCTGTAAAAGCCAGCATAATAGATACACCTTTCTAATATAAAGGAAAGGTATATGACCGTGGCACATACGGAAATCATATCGATGTTTATATTAGATAATTTTAAAAAGAATATTAAAAAACTCAGATTTTAAAATCTGAGTTTTTTAACTTCTATATTTATTTGATATTTAGATATTTATAGTTTTTCTGTATAGTTATTTTATGTTTTTTTATTATAACTAACTCCTGATAAAATTAAATTTACATTTTCATCTAAATTATAAACACTAACTATTCTTCCAAAACCTACATCTTTATGTTGAATATGTTCAAAATCTTTCCAATCTATATTATAAACACCTTTTTCGTCAATAATATTTAATACATATTTTTTGTATATTTTTTTATTGCAACCTACAAAAAATATTAATAAGGAAAAATTAATATAATTATTGATTTTTTCATATTGTGTACCCTATTTCTTCAATACTTTACAAAATAATAACCTGCAAAATCATAATAGTTAGAATGAATAATTCCTATTTGTAGTTCTAGAATTAATAATAAGCTTACCTAAAGCGGCTAATTTTGTAACATTTGATGAACCGGGTTTATGTTACTAATAGAGCAGAATCTTGTCTGTACCCATGGTAATCATTATTAGGTAAAACTAATGCTACTTTATATTCTACGCAAGTGTGTTATCAAATTAATATAAATATTTTTATTACACTATAAATAAAATTTCTTATTATCACTTTTTTCTATTAGCTAACTTTTTCACATCAATATTTCTAAGTTCTGCCCATTCTCTAACGTTATTTATAAGTATAATATCAGTATTTTGAAGTTCTGATATGTTTTTAGCTCCTAAAAGGGTCATAATTGATTTAATTTGATACTTCCAGTTATTAACTTCTTCTATAGCTGCTTCCATTTCTAATTCGTTTACAAGCCTTAAAAATCTACCTGCCATAGCTACAGATTTAGCGCCCAAAGAAAGCGATTTTACAATATCCATGCTATTTCTAATTCCTCCAGATGCTATGATATCTGTGTTTTTAACATATTCTTGAGCTTCTAAAAGTGAGACAACTGTTGAATTTCCATAATTTTCTAAGAAGTTATATTTATAATTTGTTCGTCTTGAATTTTCTATCTTAGCGAAATTTGTTCCGCCTTTTCCGGACACGTCAATTGTCGTTACTCCTATTTCTTTAAGACTTTTGATTGCAGATTTTGACATACCGAATCCCACTTCTTTAATTAAAACCGGCAATCCTAATCCATCTACGATTTTAGAAATATTATCCAGCCATCCTGAAAATTGTCTTTCTCCCTCAGGCATAACTATTTCTTGACATACATTTACATGAATCTGTATGCCATCAGCATCTATAATTTCACAGGCTTTTTTTGCATCTTCTAAAGTTTTATCCGCACCCAGATTAGCAAAAATTATACCATTAGGATTTTCTTTTCTTGCGATTTTAAATGAGTCTTGTGTGGATTCATCCCTTAAAGCAATTGACAACGAACCCAGTCCCATAAGAGTGTTTGTTTCTCTAGCTAATATAGCCAACTTTTGATTAAACTTTTTAGTTAATTCAGAGCCACCGGTCATACCATTAATATGAAATGGATGACTTAAATCATATCCTGCAATATTTGTTTTTAAATCAACACTATCCATATTTATTTCTGAAAAAACATTATGAATAAAATCAATATTATCAAAATCTGATTGTTTCTCTTCTTTATGAAAATCTAATGCTAGATTTAAGTGTTCGTCTTTTCTATTCATCTAACCCCTCATAAACATTTAAATCTAGCAAATCTATATCTTTCATTTGCCATTCAAACTTTAATTTATTAATATCAAAATTATATTCACAAATTGCCAGTCCACAGTCTCCTCCTCCTGCTCCTGATGATTTTGAAGCAAGTCCTAAACTCTTTGATATTTCTATTAAACTTGATAGATTGTTTTTTTCAATTTCTATATTAAAATTTTCAGCATATAAATTTAATAATTTTCTGTTTTTTTCAATACTTTCCCTAATTTTATTAAAATCGGAATCAATATATGCTTTTTCAAATAATTCTACACATTCTTCACTTTCAAGTAAGAATGAATTATAAAAATCCATGTGTTTTTTTAAG
Source organism: Helcococcus sp. KG196 (assembly GCF_046035495.1). Classification (NCBI taxonomy): domain Bacteria; kingdom Bacillati; phylum Bacillota; class Tissierellia; order Tissierellales; family Peptoniphilaceae; genus Helcococcus; species Helcococcus sp. KG196. The sequence goes on along the minus strand of NZ_JBFNFI010000014.1, from coordinate 7,455 downwards.
TTTTTTCTTGAATGTTTGACTAAATTATAACTTGATGCAGGAGACTTAGTCCAACCAATAATAAATTTAAATTTGTCATTTAACTTAATTTTTTTTATATCTAAAAGTTCCCATTCTGAATTAACTATATTATTTATTTTTTCATTATTAAGTCTTTCAAAAATAGCTTTTCTATCAAATGATGTATATTTAATTAATCCATTAAATACAACTGCTGCTAAATCTCCACATGATCCACTTATATTTAAACTAAGTGTTGATAAAACAGCTAATTTAAATAATTCTAATTTTGTGTAATTTTCCCCATAAAAATCAAGCAAAGCTTTAATCACAGCTACTACTATCGAAGCACTTGAACCAAGTCCATATTTTAGGCCATCTTTAGATTCTAAATCACTCATTACTTCAATATCATAAAAATCAAGCATATAACCTTTCTCAAGTAAAAATCTTTCAGTTATATTCATTGCTGACAAAATATATTCAAATCTATCATTTTTTTGTTCTACAATAATTTCATCGCCTTCTCTAGACCATATCATTTTTATATTTGAATATGATTTAATAGACCCTGAATTATTTGATTTTTTTAATCTGATAGTAATAAATTTATCTACGGACATTACTATCGCTTTATGACCGGGTGATACAACTGCATATTCTCCTGCAATATACAATTTCCCCGGAACTTTAACTTCTATCATTATATCTCCCTTACATTCGCATCATTTCCAACTTTAGAAATAATAATTTGTTTTGAATCGAAATCTTTTTTCAATTTTTTAACTATATTTTCAATTTGAGAATCTCTACAAAGTATCTTTACATTTGGTCCTGCATCCATTGTATAATAAACCTCAAATCCATCTTTTCTTAGTTGTTTTATTTTTTCAATTGCTCTTATACTATCCGGTTTAAAATACATAATAGGAGGATTAGATGAAAGCATAGTTGCATGCATCTTCATAGCATTGTGTTCTGCTATTTCTCCCATTTTCTTAAAATCTTTGTTTTTTATAGCTTCTTTTATATTTTTAATATCTTCTGCTGAACTTTCTGTAAATCCCCTATATAAAGGTGAAGTTTCAATAGTCTTTTTCATAGCTTCTCGTGATGAAATATCTTTTTTGCTGTCATTTAAAACCAAAATTATCATTGCAATATCCCAATCAGCGTCATCTATTTTTTTCGCATGAGATGTGTAATCATCATAGCCTTTTTCCCATTCAACAAATCCACCAAAAATACTTCTAGAAGCAGAACCTGAACCTTTTCTCGCATATCTTGTTAGCTCTGTTTTATCTAAATTTAATCTAAATAATTTATTCAATGCTACTGCTAACGCTGAAAATCCGGAGGCTGATGATGCCAGTCCGGCTGCAGTAGGCACATGATTATAGCTCTTAACTAAAACTCTATCATGGTTATTTGATTTTTTTCTAAATAAATCAATAAATTTTGAAATCTTTAATGTATGTTTTTCATCTTGTAATTCATCATCAAGATAAAATATATCATCTTTACTATCTATAAACTCTACCTCTGTTTCTGTATACAAAGCATCCAGTGTAAGTGAAAGTGAATTATTTTTAGGAATTATCAATTCTTCATCTTCTTTTCCCCAATACTTTATTAAAGCTATGTTAGCATGTGCTTTTGATTTAAATTTCATTTTTATTCCTCATTTTTCAAACTGGAAATCCAAACATTTTTCTTAATTTTTTCTAAATTATATTTGATTTTATTAGCAATTTCTATATTTTCAGCAAGAGCAATCATACAGCCACCTCTTCCTCCACCTGTAAGTTTAGCTCCCAAAGCACCATTTGCCCTTGAAATATCTATCATTTTATCTAATTCCTCATCAGAAACAGACAACTTTGATAATAATTGATGTGCTTTATTCATTACTTTTCCCAATTCTTTAGGATTATTATTTTCAATTAAACCTTTAGCTTTTTCTGATAAAACTCCCAGTCTTGCAATATATTTTTCATAAACTTTATCAGATTCAACTAATTTTCTAACATCGGATAAAGCTTCTTTAGTTTTTCCCTTTATGCCTGTGTCAGCAATAATTAAATACGCATCTAAATTAATTGGAAATAACCGAATCTCTTGGTCTTTAATATAATAAATACTTTTATCATGTAAAACTACATTTACATCTATTCCGCTTGGATTTCCGTGTATAATTTTTTCTGAAACATTCGCCCAATACATTATATCACTATTGTTGTGATTTATTTCAAAATATTTAAATAAAGCTCTTGCAACACCTACAGAAGATGCCGCACTTGAGCCCATCCCTCTTTCATTTGGAATGTTCGAATCTATTTTAACACATATTTTTTCTTTAATTTTGTAAAAACTTAAAAACTTTTCAATTAATGTTTTAACTCCGAACAAATCTTCTGAGGTTTCATCTAAATTTCCATCAAAAAATTTACAAGTTAAATGATTTTTTTTACATTTTTTAATAGAAACTTCAAGGCTTGTCCCATGAAATGGAATTGCTATGGCAGGTTTGCCATAAATAACTGAATGTTCTCCTATTAAAATAATTTTACTAAAAATTTTTGATAATATTCTATTTTCCATATATTTGTCCTACAATATAAACTATTAGCCGCAGTGCTGCACAAATCTACATAAATCTTAACTCATAGTTATATCTTATACATATTTAATATTGTCTATTTAATATAAATAACGGTTTATTCCTTAAATTTTATATGTATATATTAACATATCCTTTATTGTTTTACAATAAATTTTTATGCTATCATACTAAAAATCTGTGAATTTCCTATATTTTTAAAAATTTGATAGAATTAATTAATTTGATATGTTAAAATAATAAAATCAAGAGAAACGGAGATAATTATGACAAAAATTTATATACCAAAAGATTATAAATCAAGCCTAAACTTGGCTCAAACACAATATTTTATTAAAGAAATTAAGGATTTTTTCCAACAAACCTTAGCAAAAAATCTTGATTTACTTAGAGTATCAGCTCCATTATTTGTCAGATCAGCAACTGGTGTAAATGATAATTTATCCGGACATGAATCACCTGTATCATTTAATATTAAAGAAAATGGTGGTGAAACTAAATTAGAAATAGTACACTCTTTAGCTAAATGGAAAAGGGCTGCTTTAGCAAGATACAAAATTCCTATGCACAAAGGTATCTATGCAGATATGAATGCTATCAGATCATTTGAAGAATTTGATAATACACATTCTATTTATGTTGATCAATGGGATTGGGAAAAAGTAATAGATAGTTCAGATAGAACTTTTGAATATTTACAAGAAACAGTCAATACAATATTCCAAACTATGAAAGATTTAGAAAGTTATCTTCAATTAAAAATTGACGGATATAAAAAGCTATTACCCGAAAAAATTACATTCATCAAATCTCAAGATTTAGAAGACCTATATCCATCACTAACTCCGGAAGATAGAGAAAAAGAATTTGCTAAAAAACATGGAGCAATCTTTGTTATGCAAATTGGAGGATTATTAAAATCCGGTGTAAAACATGGAGATAGATCTCCTGATTATGATGACTGGGAATTAAATGGCGATCTAATTGTCTGGAATCCAATTTTAGAAAACGCCTTAGAACTAAGCAGCATGGGAATTAGAGTAACACCAAAATCCCTAAAATCCCAATTAGAAAAAACTAATACATTAGATAGATTAAATAAGGAATACCACAAAAATCTTATAGAAGGAAAACTACCTCTTACAATTGGTGGTGGTATCGGCCAATCAAGAATCTGTATGTTTTTCTTACAAAAAGCACATATCGGAGAAGTACAAGTTTCCATATGGCCGGAAGAAGTTATAAAAGAATGTGAAGAAAATGATGTAATATTACTTTAAAAAATAAATCCACCATTAACGCCACTAATCCAGACTTCTAAAGAAATTCACAAAAAATATAAATCCTTGCAACCCGATTGCTCTACAACTTTTACGAACTTTATGTAGATAGCTTGCAAGGATTTTTTATTTTATTTAATGTAATTAATACCACACAGGTTAATCTTTTTTAATAATCATGTATTATGGAATTTTTTTTATATTTCAGGTAAATTCTTTTGAAAATCATGTATTACAATGATTTTTTTATATTACAGGTAAAAAAGATTAAAAATTATCATGTATTACAAATATTTTAATAATTTACATGAAAAATTTTACAAATCACTGTTTTGAATACATGTAATTCTTACATTATTAAAATTTACAGGTAGTTGTCCTAAAAAATTTACATGTAAATAGCGAATATTATTAATTTACATGTAATATACTTGACTCCCAAAAAGTTTTTACCTGTAAATAGCAAATATTATTAATTTACATGACCTTTCAAAAACTTTTTTACCTGTAAATAATCAATACTCTTAATTTACATGTAATACACATGTTAAACTACTACCTATAAGCTGGTCACATAAAATTACATTTTGACAATATATATTAAATGGCCATACCAAAAATTATACAGTCATATGTAATAAATTTTATAAGAAATTATTGGTAATACCTTTTTATAGACTAATTAATTCTCTAGTGATATATTAAATTTATAGGAAAGGAAAATTATCATGTCAAAGAGAAGATATTATACCGATGAAGAGAAAGCTGAATTACTGAGTAATCCATATACTTTTAGAGTTACAAATATAACTGTAAAGTTCACTTTGGATTTCAAGAAATTTTTTATTAAAGAATTAGAGTCAGCAAAATTAAGTTATCCCAAAATATTTGCTAAGGCTGGATAATGTATTAAGTGAAAACCAAGAAGTTGACTTTGTTCTTGAAACAGTAGAAAACTTAATCAAAAATCATGAGATTGAGATAAATTCAAAAGCAATGATACACAGTAATCAAGGAAGTCACTACACTAGCACATCTTTTAGAGAATTATTAAACAGTTATGAACTTAGACAATCAATGTCTAGAAGAGGAAATTGTTGGGATAATGCTCCTCAAGAAAGCTTTTTTGGACATTTGAAACAAGAATTGGCTCCTTATGCACAACAGTGGACATGTTTTGAAGAAATTAAATCAAGAATTGATGATTGGATAGATTATTACAACAACGATAGATTTCAAATGGGGCTAGAAAAGCTACCCCCAAAAAGAATTCTATACTTATTCAAAAACCGGAATAAATCCTGGAGAATTAAATTAACTGTCAAAAATGACATAATGTCCTTGACATGGGTAGTAGTTTAAAAAGACTCAAAACATCGTCCAAAAACCGAAACTTTCTTTTTCATTATCTTACTAAACTTTTACATAAACTTACAAAAATAAAGTGCAAACTTGAACAATCCGCAGAACTTAGTCCGAGGACGTGAAAGTTTGCACTTTATTTTTGTTTAGTGGTATAATCAATATTATTAATTTATTAGGAGCAATTATAATGAAAAAAATATCTCTTCGACCAAAATTAGGTCAAGAACATAAACCAATGTCTAAGACAAAAGAGTTTATATTATTGAACATTGGTATTTTACTTACAGCAATTGGTGTATACTATTTTAAGTTTCCAAACCATTTTGCAATTGGTGGAGTTTCCGGAATATCTGTTATTTTACACGCAGTATTTCCTAGTATGAATGCGGCTACATTTAACTTGATATTTAATATGATTTTATTATTAATAGGTATATTTTTCTTCGGTAAAAATTTCGGTATTAAAACAGCATACGCAACAATAGTAATTTCATTGTTAGTTCAGTTTTTCTCAATTTGTTACCCTATAACTAAACCATTTACAAATCAACCTCTTTTAGAGCTAATTTATGCAGTTCTATTGCCGGGAGTTGGTGGTGGTTTATTGTTTAATTGCAAAGCTTCATCAGGTGGTACTGATATAGTTGCAATGATATTAAAAAAGTATACATCATTGGATATTGGTAGAGCCTTACTTGTAAGTGATATTTTGATTACCGCTTTATCATTTAAGATATTTGGGGCATTAACAGGATTGCTTGCAATGTTAGGTTTGATTGCAAAAGCATTTTTAATTGACATTACTATAGAAAACATAAATAGAGTAAAATTATTTTCAATAGTTACAGAATATCCTGATGAAATCATAGAATTTATAAAAAATGATTTACATAGAGGCGGTACTCGTTTTAATGGTGTTGGAATTTACATGAATAAGGAAAAAACAATGATAAATGTTGCAGTAAGTAATTATGAAGGAGTTTTATTAAGAGACTTTGCAAGAAAACATGACCCTAATTGCTTTATTACAATATTAAATACTAGTCAAATAGTTGGTAAAGGATTCCATTTTGTAAGTTAAAAAAATTTGCTTAGATTTTCAAATTTTACTTTGATTATCTAAGCAAGTTTTTTATTATATTATTCTTTCAAAAATATCTTTCCATCTATAATTTCATATATCTTATCAGTTTTTTTAGCTACATTAATATCATGTGTTACCACAATTATTGAAATATTTTCAGAAATTAAACTCCTAAACAATTTCATAATTTCTTCTGATGTTGCTTCATCCAAAGCTCCCGTAGGCTCATCTGCTAAAATTAATTTTGGAGAACTCACTAAAGCCCTGGCAATACTTACTCTTTGTTTTTGTCCACCACTTAATTTCGATACTTTTTTATTATAATAATCTTTACCAAATCCAACTTTTTTTAATGCTGAATGAGCCATTTTATTAATTTCTTTTAATGAAATTTTGTTATTAAAATATAATGGAGTTTTTACATTTTCAATAACCGTATCTTCTTCAATTAACATATAATCTTGAAAAACATAACTTATCTTTTTTCCTCTAATATCTTCAATTTCTTTTAATTTTAATTTAGATACATCCCTTCCATTAAATAGATAACTCCCACTTTGAAAAGTTTCTAAACAGCCGATTATGTTTAATAATGTAGATTTTCCTACTCCACTAGTTCCCATTATAGATACATATTCATTTAATCCAAGTTCAAAATCTAAATCTTTTAAAACATGTAATTCGTTTTCCTTACCTTTGTTATAATACTTATTTATTTTTTTTATCTCAATCATCATACATTCTCCTTATAAATTTCTATAACTGATTTATTAAAGTATTTTCTAATTGCAAAATATGTAAATATAACTAAAAGAATTAAAAACAACACAAATATAAATATTATAAATTCTATCTTTAATGAATATCTATATAAATTAAAAATGTTTTTTAATATTATACTATCAATACATACAAATATTAAGCATGCTGCAATAAATGATAAAATATAAATTATAACAACTTCTGATAAAAGCATTTTATAAAACTGTCTCTTTTTAATACCTAAAAAATTATATATAAAATATCTTCTCTTTCTATTGTTTAAAATATTCCAATAAACAAATAATATATTAAATATTGATAAAAATAACAATATAGTGATTATA